>DAFS01000014.1 GCA_002495525.1 Euryarchaeota archaeon UBA89
TCGCCATTCAATACCATCATATGTCAGGTGTGAAGGAACGTATCGACGAACTTCGTCGAAGAAAAGCCCAATCTGAAGCAGGAGGCGGACAAAAAAGAATTGCAGCTCAGCATTCCAAAGGAAAGTTAACCGCTAGAGAAAGAATCGAACAATTATTAGATGTCGACTCATTCATGGAAGTCGATTCTCTAGTAGAACATAGATGTAGAGATTTTGACATGGATAAAAATGTAATACCGGGAGATGGTGTTATTTGCGGTCATGGGACTATTAACGGTAAAGTAGTATACTGCTTTGCTCAAGATTTCACCGTATATGGTGGTTCATTAGGAGAAATGCATGGCCTGAAGATATGTAAGATTTTAGACATGGCTCTAAAAACTGGAGCACCAGTAATTGGATTGAATGATAGCGGAGGAGCAAGAATCCAAGAAGGAGTGGCAAGTCTAGGTTCATATGCTGAAATATTCTTCAGAAACGTAAGAGCTAGCGGGGTAATACCCCAGATCTCAGTAATAATGGGTCCTTGCGCGGGAGGTGCCGTTTATTCGCCTGCAATAACAGACTTCGTAATCATGGTCGATAAAACTTCACACATGTTTATTACTGGACCTGAAGTAATAAAAACTGTAACCAACGAAGAAGTTTCATTTGAAGAATTGGGAGGAGCTGGGACTCATGCCAGTAAGTCAGGAGTTACTCACTTCACTGCAGAAAATGATGATGATGCGTTAGAAATCGCAAGAGAACTAATCCAGTTACTACCCTCAAATAATTTAGAAAAGCCACCGATAAAACCAACTAATGATTCACTCTCAAGAAGTTGCAAAAAATTAGATGATTTAGTACCCGAAAATGCATCTCAGCCTTATGATATGATTACTGTGATAGAAGAAATTGTTGATGACGGAGCATTTCTTGAAGTTCAATCAGATTATGCTCCAAATATCATTGTAGGATACTCTCGATTAGGGGGTCATACCATTGGAATTGTAGCGAATCAACCAAAAATATTAGCGGGATGCCTTGATATTGATGCTTCAGTTAAAGCAGCAAGATTTGTTAGATTTTGTGATGCTTTCAACATACCCATATTGACATTAGTTGATGTCCCAGGTTTCTTACCAGGTGCTAATCAAGAGTGGGGTGGAATAATTAGACATGGTGCAAAGTTACTTTACGCATATGCAGAGGCAACTGTACCCAAGATAACAGTAATTACTAGGAAAGCATATGGCGGGGCATATGATGTAATGTCATCGAAACATATTAGAGGAGATTACAACATTGCTTGGCCAAGCGCCCAACTCGCTGTAATGGGAGCAGATGGAGCAGTTCAAATAATTCACAGAAGAAGAATCAATAGCGCTGGAAATCCAGAACAAGAAAGAGAAAGACTTGTAGATGACTACAATGAAACCTTTGCTAATCCATATCAAGCTGCAGCGTTAGGGTATTTAGATGATGTAATACAGCCTAGAGAATCTAGAAAAGTACTAATTAAGGCACTAGGTGCTTTACTTGACAAAGAAGAAACTAGGCCTGAGAGAAAACATGGAAATATTCCACTTTGAGGTCTTATAATGAAACAGGAAAGAATTTTATTATTAAAAAAAGTTGCAATTGCTGCTGTAATCTTAAGAACATCGGAAGGAGACTCAATTAACATATCAGATCATAGATTTAGAGGAAATGAATGGGTTAATGATCACAGAAGAATGTTATTAGGGAAAAGAAATTTGTCTAATTTTAAATCAAAAAGAAGTGTATCGAGGTGATTTTTTGAAAGAAAAAAGAAAGATCATAGTAGATGGAGAAGACTTTGAAGTTCTAATGGAAAGGAAAGGAGATTCTTGGATTGTTGAAATTGAAGGTGTCACTTTTGATGTTAAAACAGAGGGAGGATTACCTCCCTCTAAACAAAGTAGGAAAAGAGGAGGTAGCAAGAGAAAACTTTCAGGTAAAATTTCTTCTTCGATCCCTGGAAAAATTGTTTCATTAAATGTTTCTTTGGATGAAATGGTTGAACAAGGACAAGTAATAATGATTCTAGAAGCAATGAAAATGCAAAATGAAATTCAAGCACCAATTTCTGGTAAGATAGTAGAAATTAATTGTCATTCGGGTGAAAGTATAGAAGCTAATATGCCACTAATAGTGATAGAACCATTAGATAGTAAAGACTAGGTAATTTGAATAAATAGATTATGTGTGGACAAAATATGAAGAGTTGTGATTACGGAGATTGTTCTGAAAAGGGAGAGAATATTAGTAGATTATCTCCAGAAGGTTTCCTTGTTGCAACCGGGAATAAAGCATATTCATTTAGAGAAGCTTACAAAAGATTTCACTATTGTGAGTTTCACCATGAATTATTAATGAAGAGCGTATGGAATAGAGTTAGAGAAAAAGAAGACAAAGATGATGATCATGTAGCACCAACTGCGATATAATCAAATTAGACCTAGTGCATCTTCAATACGATTTAATTCGGGACCAGTGGAACCAGAGCCGACTAAGGCATCATTTTCAGAGGTGACGCATCCGGCTCCAACATATGGTGAACCAAAACAAACTGTCCCTACCATAATTGGTACTTTCATTACAGATTCTATGACTTTGACTTCTGAAGATGTTATGTCAGGGTGAGATAGAATTCCCTTATTATTGGCAACTAACAATGAACCAACAGTATCCTGACCTGCGACTCTAGTCCTTGCTGTTTTGACACCTAGAACCTCACCTATTAGTTCGACTCCTGGGGTAGGTATAGATTTACTAACTACTGCTCCAAAATCATTGCATTCTACAAGGTTACCTGCAGCATTTACTCCACTTTCTAATATCACAATTTCGCCAAAACTCGACAGGATATCTAGATCTTCTTCAGTAGCAATATCGGCTACTGCAATTCCTTTATTATTCCCTACGATTAAACTGCCAAGTAAGGAAGAACCACCGATTAATATTGGATTCATCTCTAAGTCAAATGCCTGCTCTATTTCTTCAATTGCAGGTTTATCAAGAGAGGTTGGATAAAATAGATTATTACCAATGACACTCAAGTAAACTCCTACTTGAGAATTCCCCAATATATCACCCGTCGAAATTGTCATATGAATACCTCTTCAGTCTATGGCTACGCCATGATTGTTATAATTGTGCGGGGGAGGAAAGAGAGTGTGGC
>DAFS01000047.1:0-992 GCA_002495525.1 Euryarchaeota archaeon UBA89
CCTCATGGAGATCCTGATCCGGCTATTGATGAGGATGGGTATCCAAAAGATGCCGAAGTATGGCCGATGAGAGTCTATATTGGCCCTGGACCTAATCATGATAAATTAGATCAACCCGGAATGGTTGGACTTTCAAACTGGATAGGTTCGGATGCTTTAGGGTTGGAAGAACAGATGGGTACGCTTGTAGGAACCAACTATTCTGCCGATACATGGAAAACTAGTGTTTGGTTGGATATGGATAGACCTGAAATTATTGTTTATGAAGATACCACTGCTAGAAGTGATCATGCTAGCTTCCAAGATAATTTGGATGTTGTAACTATTGGTTTCGGAGGACTGGTTGATGGTTATTGGTGTTACCACCAAGTCTGCGATACTTTGGATGAGATGGAAGCATGGATGGATACCACAGGTAAAGACTATGGCGAAGAAAATACAGGTGTGGCTAATGTAGTTAACAGCCTAGATATGATTACTTGGTGGGCTCTAATGACCTTCTTCCATTGTGATGAAAAGCCAATTACGAATGCTTTGATCTAAATGTTCTAATGAGGATAAACTATGTCTTCTGGAAAATATGGTAATAGTAGCGCGAAAGACTTGTCTGATTGGGGTCGGCCTATTGCTCGTTTTTCCGCTAATCTTCTAAAAGATACTAAAATTAGTGTATTGATGGTAACGAACTTTCATCTATTATTATCAATTTTCTGTGCTTGGTTAATCTTACAAGAATATATCATCGAAAGTTGTGTTCTACTTGTGATAAAGGGTGTTGTAGATGCAGTAGATGGTGAATTAGCAAGGATCAGGGAAAGACCATCACATGTAGGAAGATATTGGGACACAATCGCAGATACACTTGGATTGATTCTAGTTACATATGCATTTGGCCAACATCTTGGATGGAGTGGTGTATACATTTCAGCGATTGTGGTTGCCGTATTATTTCAGTACTCTCTTTTCAATCATTTCTCTGTTAGAGCGAGGGG
>DAFS01000047.1:1365-1996 GCA_002495525.1 Euryarchaeota archaeon UBA89
GCAAAGCCTTGGGAAAAACAGATTCACGTCAATTTTCTGCATAAAATTTACTTGATTGGTTTTTCTTGGCAAGACCAAATAATCGATATGATGACCGGTAAAGGAAGTAAAAATTTATCTTTTGAATTAACAATATCTTCAATGTTAGGTTACGGCTTCCAATCAATTATAATTCTAATTTTAGGGCTGTCAATGAACATAAATTTATTGGATGACTTGATATTGTATGTGAACGGTACGATAATGATTTTAGTCGTATTAAAGAGTCGGTTTTGACTAATGGCGGCTCAAAGTTAAAGTGTTAAAGAAGAAATCGATGTTTGTACCGTGACAACTCTTCTGCTACTTTTGTAATTAGTTTTCTATTCATCTGTTACGGTACATAAATGCTGACAAGGAGTTATCCTATCAAGTACCTAAGCTCCGTGGCGTTGAAATAAACTAAGCTAGCACATACTATAAACCAGAAATAAAATACGAAATCTGACCAATGTTTAATTTTTTTACCATCTAATGGACCTAATGGTATCATGTTAAACAATGCTAAACCAGCATTAGAAACACACCACCACCATAACATTCCCTTTTCAGCGCCTCCGTAAGGAACCGTGAATGTACCAGATGTTTCCAA
>DAFS01000047.1:2389-11194 GCA_002495525.1 Euryarchaeota archaeon UBA89
TTTCCGAATTGAGACCTTGTGGTGTGACCATAAACCATAACTGCTCCTGGTGCCATGAATATCCATCCCGTTAATGCTGCTATAATTATTCCAAATCGCAAACCGCCTGGAGATGCTCTAAATTCTGCCCAGCAGCCATAGTTTTTGGCCGTAATTTTATGAGCAATTTCATGGAATAAAAAGGCAGGACATATTACCAATCCCAATAATATTCCTGACTTTATGAAATTAAAAGGGTCTCCCAATGCATTGAATATCCCATTTGTAGCAAAAAATCCTAATGCTACTGTAAAGGCTAATACTGCTTGAGATAAATGTTCTTTTTCGACTTTTGAAAAATGCCAAATAGAACCGGTATGAACAGTTCTGGGTTGAGATTGAGTTTGAGAAAAAGATCTGAAAAAAGGTTGCCCTGCACTTCCTGTAACCACCCTTACATGTGGCTTGCGCCAATTTCCATCATCTCTAGCACGCGTATGGGTCTTAGAATTATTATTCATTTTATCAAATGGATCTTCATCTAACCACCGGGCGCGCGGGTCGCGTTTTTCCGACATTGTAATAGTCCCATAGATTCATCTTGTTTGAATGCTCGTAATTTCAGTCTTCATCTAATAGTTCATTTACGTCTTGAAGTAATTCTTCCCAATAAGACTCGCTGACCTCTGGAGTTCTGTCACTAATTTTCGATAATAATTCTTCAATTTCTTCAGAATTTAATACTTCAGTATTTTTTTTTCGATTGCTTGCTACATCACGTATGAGGGATTTTTGAGGCTTATTTCTTTGTCTTTCAAATCTTTCTTGAACCTCCTCTGCCGTTTTTGGTTGCGACTTGCCTTGATGCTTATCTATCAATGATTTATAGTGTGACATCATTTCAGAATGAACTGTGTTTTCGATGAAATCTGCCGGATTAGCCAGCATAGTAATAAATTCTATCGATAACCTATCTGCTTTGGATGTTGCAACCCCTGAAGATATTTTATCACGCACTTTTACGTGTGATGATATGCAGTCTCTACATCTCCGTGACCCAGCAATATCTGTTGCATCACAAGACAAACAGCAAATGGAAAATCCCATTTGCTCCATGGCCCGCCTTGGTAAAGACATGTTGTAAAGGAAACATATGTTGGCAATGAATCCTACTAATGATTGAGTGCTTTTTACCGTAAACAGTATTTCATAAATGAAATATTGTAGTAAAATGGTCATGAGGACAGTTACAACGGACTTAGGTGTTGCTGCTTGCTTGGTAGAAAAAGATAAAATTCTCTTAGTCAGAGAAGGGAAAGGGCCTCAAAAAGGTCTCTGGGGATTGCCTAAGGGCTCAGTCGATGAAGGAGAATTACCACAATTAGCAGTGAAGCGTGAACTAATAGAAGAGTGCGGAATAGATGTTGAAATTCTTGGTTTAGTTGGACTAAGGGAATGTCTAATTAAGGAAATACCTGCTATTTTTATGGCTTATTTGGTCCATTCAAAAAATTCAGTTATTAAGATTGATAATGATGAAATTACAGACTATGGTTGGTTTGGGGTAAAAGATTTTCAGACGCTTTCGTGGATCAGTGAAGCTATGAGAGAGATTGCAGAAAAAGCTGTAACTAATTATGATGGGAAAATGATTAATTACACCGAGAAGAGAGGTAGAAGTTACTTCTTATATCTATGATTTAATTGTTAGCTGCATCAAGATTTTGTGGAGTAATTAGAACGGTCCCCGGATCCCTAGCAATGTGTGGGATTGATAATTGTGAAATTGAGGGGAGTATGTGGACAGTGCAACTTGGTCCGCATGCAGGTGCAAGATAATCTTCACCGGATTCAGTAAATACAATATTAATTCCATGGCCAGCGGGAAGTATAGCATCAATTGCTTGGAATTCCATCATCATTGTTACTTGTTCAGAAGGTAACACTGTTTGTGGCTCATAACCTCCTGCGTGATATCTGATATCCATAGTTGCATGACCTAATCTAATTCCAGTTTCTGAATCCCTTAACTCTGCAAATATCTGTCCGCCATCCATTGTTGCTACCGCTTCTAAATGCAGCCTAATTAGTCCTGAAATTAAAATATCTTCAGTCTCGGAAAGGGCCGAACATGTTGTTGTCACCGTCTGGCCGCCTCCAATTACTGGAAGCCCTCCTCCTGTAAATGCCCCTGAACTAGAGCATTGCGATAATGGTAAACTGTACCATTCTATATCTTCAGGCGGCCATGTTTCTTCAATGCGCCATTGGCCGTCATTTCGTTGTACTTGAGCGGTAAGGTCAGGCTGTGGACCGATACCTTTCAGATAATATTCATACCATTCGAACAAATCTTGAGCCCAGTCCCAACGAGTCATGTTGTGAATTGCCTCTCCACCATATCCACTATCTTGGGCATTATGCTTTGTCCATT
Organism: Euryarchaeota archaeon UBA89; assembly: GCA_002495525.1. GTDB lineage: Archaea > Thermoplasmatota > Poseidoniia > Poseidoniales > Thalassarchaeaceae > MGIIb-O2. The sequence goes on from DAFS01000047.1 coordinate 4,803, forward strand.
GATCGGGGTAATTATGCTCCCACTGCCCTAATATTCCTCTAATTTCAAATCCTGCATCGATATAATCTTGGTACCAATTTACTCCGATTGGCCCTCCAAATACTTGATGCGGGTCAACATTCCAATCTTGTAAACCTTGAACCCAATAGACACTTCCATTCCAGTTTTCGAATGCTTTGTCAATATGGCTTCTTTCATCATAATAGTTTGACATGTATGGGTCTAATTCTCCAGCGCCATAAGTAACTGGTCCTGCGAAAAGCCCCTCTACAATATCGGGGCATACGTTATCTAAATCATCTTCATTGTAATCAACAGTACTAGAAAAATAATTCATATGCATGACTTGACTTCTAGCTTCTGCGCTACCATTTTTGTACAATAGTGGATGTAGAGCAGTTGTACCGGATATCGGAACTATGGTTTTGAGATATTCACTACCTAAGGCTGCGGCTTCCCACTGCGTTGCTCCTTCGTAGGATTTACCATAAAGACCAACATGCCCATTAGACCAGTTTTGTGAGCCAAGCCATTCTACTGCATTGTGTATTCCCAAACCTTCGCCAGCACCACGATAGTCAAAGCAACCACTAGAAAGTTCAGTGCCAAATACTGCTACCTGAGCAAAGGCATATCCATGAGGAACGAAATTTTCGAAAATAAACTCACCACGACCTGCACTAACAATATTAGTTGGAGTAGATTCGTCACCCTGAGTGCCATATGAATAATAAGGACTAATGACTGCAATTACAGGAACTTGTTCGCCCTCCAAAGTATTGCTTGGAAGCCAATATGAAAGATGGACCTCTGATGTGTCGGGACCTGTTTCCCATATCTCAGAAGTATCTACTTCAATGAAGGCCTCCCGGACATCGAGAGAATAATATGGTCCCTGTTCTAATGTGTAAGAAAACGTATGATTATCTTGCCAAGTGAGAGTATGTCTATCATAAATAGAAGGATATTCTCCCTCATCAGATATCTCATCAACTATTGAGCTGTCTGAAAATATACAGCCTGACATACTGACTAATACGAAAATTAATGCGATGGAGAGCGCATGTAGACGGTTAGCCATAGTTATCCGGGATGGTTTTGATATTGTAACCTATGTTTTGAAAAGTATCTATTTCTCCGTAATGTCATGGGCGAGAATATTGGTCATGAAAAAAGATGGCTGATACTTGGGATTATGAGTTTGAGCCTAGTTATTGTGATGTTAAATAATGTTACTTTGAATGTAGCATTGCCTGAAATGTCTAAAGATTTGCAGGCAGATAATAGTGATTTACAATGGATTGTCGATTCTTACGCTCTGATATTTGGAGGTATGCTATTAGTTATGGGCGCACTAGGAGATCGTTTCGGAAGAAAAAGGGCTTTACAATTGGGACTAATACTGTTAGGGACTGCTTCTGCTGCAGCGGCATTTTATGCTGATTCATCAAATGATGTAATTATGGCTAGGGCTGCTATGGGATTTGGGGCTGCTTTAGTAATGCCTGCTACTCTTTCTATTGTGATTGTGGTTTTTCCTAGAGAAGAGCGTGGGAAGGCGATTGGCATATGGACAATGATGGCTGGTATCGGAGCTCCAATTGGATTATTAGTCGGAGGTTGGGCTGTAGAAAATTATGATTGGCAAATGGTATTCTTGATTAATGTTCCAATAATATTACTGGCCTTAATTTTGGGATTAGTTTTTGTTCCAAATTCAAAAAATAGTAAAAGGACTCCGTTAGATCCGGTGGGTGCATTTTTGTCAGTAGCCGCTCTTGGCACTATTTTGTATGCAATAATTGAGGCTCCGACTCTGGGTTGGACAAGTCCGGAAATTCTTACTATCAGTGTACTGGCAATTTTGATGACTTATTTATTCATAAATTGGGAGAAGAGGGTCGAATATCCTATGTTACCAATTGGATTTTTTAAATTCAAAGGTTTTTCTTTGGGGTTAATCGCGATTATGTTGGCTTCATTCGTGATGTTCTCATTCATGTTTACACAAATGTTACATTTCCAATTGGTAAGGGGTCACACAGCTCTTGAAGCAGCGGTTAGGTTCCTACCACTCCCATTAGGATTGATGCCTGCTGCTGCGAATAGTGATAGGTTATCTGCTAAATTTGGAAGTAACAATGTTATCTCTGTTGGATTGCTATTGATGACGATTGCAATGGCTATATTCACTACTATTGAAATTGACTCTGAATATATTAGATTAGCATGTATTTTCTTACTGCTCGGATTTGGGATGGGACTAACTTTGGCTCCAGCCACTACTGTAGTGATGGATTCTGTGCCTTCGGATAAAGCAGGTGTGGGTAGTGCCACAAATGATGCAAGTAGAGAGGTTGGTGGAGCCTTGGGGATAGCAATAGGTGGTAGCGTTTTGAACGAATACTATCAGAGAAATATGATTGTTCCTGAAGGTTTAGAATTGGGCACTATTCCGCTGGAGTCTTTTCCAGCTGCAATGCAAATCGGGGCTGAGATGCTAGAAAACGGCAACATGTTAGGTGCTGCTTTGATTGAAAATGCACAGCTCGCATTTATGGAAGGAATGATTGCTTCAGCAACAGTAATGGGAGTAATTGCCATATTGAATGCTATCTTAGTTAAATTATATATGCCTAGGAAAATAATCAATGTTTTCATAGAAGAAGAATGATTAGCCTAAACGCCTTTTTAATTCGGAAATTAGTTGCCTAGGAATTGGACTTTCGACCTTCATTATCTTACCATTTGGATGCTTAAATCCTAAAGATGTAGCATGTAAACAAAGTCTGTTAATACTAGCTTTGCCGAATCCATGCCTCGTATCTCCTATTACCGGACAGCCTAGATTTGCCATATGAAGGCGAATCTGTGCGCGACGACCGGTATCTATCTTGATTCTGATTAAACTGTGCTCAGGCCCTGTATCTTCTAACCACCAGTTAGTAATTGCCGATTTGCCGGCGCGACGTCCTTCGGGAACGAGTCTCATTCTCTTGTCTTTCATTTCTTGAATACGGCCTGTTTCAATACCTGAATTAGAAGGAGGTTTGCGATGAACCACTGCATGGTATATTCGTTCAATAGACCTATCTTTGAATTGTTCTTGTAACATATCACGGATTTCTGCTGAACGTGCAAAAATTAGACATCCTGATGTTTCTCTATCTAATCTATGAACAAGATGAGCTCTAGTATTTCCATTTTCCCATGCCCAGGCAAAAACTCGGGAAAACATAGTGTCTGCCTCTCCTCGATCGGTCGCTACTGAAAGAAGGCCTGCTGGTTTATTGACAACTATCACCGATTTATCTGAATACACCACTTCTGGCTCAGGAATGGTAGTTTTAAATTTACCAACTGTTTCATCGCCATCTGATTTTGAAAGGACTGTTATTGTCGTACCAGGAGAAATTTTTGTATTAGCTCTATTTACCTTAACTCCGTCGGCTATCACTCTACCATGATCAACCATTCGTCGAAGAGAATTCTTTTTTGCATCGGGATGTAATAATGACAATACCTCAATCACAGTTGCCTCTACTTTGACCGTGATGTTTGGGTCTGACATACCTTTGGGAAATCGTTCAAACCATTCAAGTTTCTTGATTTGAAACAACTAGATAGAAAATATCTATATGCTTTAGCCATAATTCAGAGTTTGTATGTTAAACATGCTAGATAAGGAGAAATGAATAATGGATATGAAAGAAATCTTTGAACCAAAGATAATGATGATGGCTCTTGGAACAGTGGTAATGATACTATCACTTTATGGGATTATGAATGGAGATGAGTGGGCAGAAATCGGTTGGGGTGGTGCAGAAAATGTTCTTGCTCACGATGCGGCTTATGAAGAAATGTGGGCCTTACATATTATGCCATTAGGAGTAATGGCCATATTAACAGCAGTAACTGTCACGGGAAAAGAATTAGCAAAAATGGCAATGTATTCTCCAATCGTTCTCGTAATAATGTTAGGTGGAATGGGCATTCTAACTAGCGATAATGGATATGGGGGGACTCCTGAAGGTATTGGCTTAATCTTACCATTAATAATGGTATTACTAACCTTATCTACTGGAATTGCCGGCTATATGCACAAGGATGGTGAATAATATGGATTTCAAAAAAGAGCTACAAAACCCTAAATGGTGGCTAATAATCACTGCTCTAGTACATACATTCGTCGGAGTACTGTTTCAAATGGATCCGGATAACGACAATGAGTTGATGGTTGCTGGAATATTCCTAATTATCCCTGTCATCATGTTCTATGCAGCATTCATGACCGAAGGCCGAGATAGGGCTAGATTGGCGGCAGTAGTTGCAGGACCTATTTTTGTATGGTTCGTTTTATGTATTGCATTGGGGCTTGAAATAACATACACTACGGATGCTGTCTCATGGGAACTTTCTGACAATGTGCCCCCTCTTGTAATCTGGGGAATGACTGCTCTAACAGGCGTACTGGGTTGGAATTCAGGGGAATAAATAATTGGATAAGACCGTCCTAATATTGAAGATATGTGGCTGGTCTAGCATTGCTATGGGCATGGTTTTCTTTCTCATACCTGAATGGTATGCGGAATTAGAAGGAGCGAATACTGAAAATATTGCTTGGCTAAGAAACCTAGGTGCAGCCTTGGTTGCTGTAAATGGAGTAGGCGCTTTACTGGCTGCCAGAGACCCCGTTGCAGAACGAAATTTGTATGATGTTGTGATGCTGGCTTCAATTCTCGAAACTATAGCTTTGGGCTGGTCAACGGCAGCGTGGGAATTCACCGCCACCGAGGAGATTTTTATCACTGGGCCATTGGTAGTTGCTACCTTGGTCAGCATTGGATTAATTGCATTACGCCCTAAAACTATTGAGGATTAATTTCAATCTTTACGACCAAAAATTGCTAAGGTTCCTACAAATCCTGACTTGATGCCTACACGTCGCGTTTCAACGTCAGTGAATCCAGCATCAATCATGCCTTGTTTCCATTGTTCTTCACTCAATGTCGTCATATGTACGTTGAGAGAGTTCGGCCAATCGTGACTTTCTGTATTTTCCAAATAGTGGTCTACTCCTGCAATTAGAACTCCTTTATCATTTAACCATTCATTGAAGAAAATTTTTAACATTTCTAAAGGATCTTTCAAGTAGTATAGAAATTCCATTGAATGTATTAAATCAAATTTCTGTGGTGGATTCCAATCTGGAAGTTTTGCTAAATGAAAGTCTCCTCCCTTTTGTTTTGCCTTGATAATCATTTCAATGGAGCCGTCAATTCCGACTACCTTACTACAACTATCATTTGATTGTAATTTACGACATACCCAACCATTTCCACAACCCACATCTATCGCTGAAAATGGTTCAATAAGCATTGGAATTGCAATATTTAGCATTTCATTGACTGAATTTGCATGTCCACTTTCCATCCCCTCATCTCTGTTTCTTAGAGCCCATTCAGAGAATACTTCTGTCGCATCACGAGTTGCCATAATAATGCCGATAGATATCTATTGGAAGAAGATTTTCATTTTAATTATCGAAATTTTCAGTGACATAATTTACGGCGTTTCTGAATATTATCATACCTTCTCCTTCACCATGTACTATATCTTCTCTAGTCCAAGTTGCACCTAACCATGTTGAATGGTTTGCTTCTGGGTGGGGCATTAAACCGAATACTAATCCCGATGGGTCGCATACACCTGCAATATTTCTCCAGCTTTGATTAGGAGAAATTGGATATGGCAGTACTTCGTCACTTGAGGAAGGGTATTCACTTGAAGGATCTACATATTTTACAACTAGTTGGCCTGCTTCACTCCAGTTATCGAGAAGACTTTTGTCGTCTGTTACGAATTTTCCTTCGCCATGCCGTACGGGTACTCTAATTCTTGTCATTCCTTTAGTCCAAATACAGTGACTTTGAGAATTAAACTCTAACGTTGCCCATCGATTTTCATAATGGCCTGAATCATTCAGTGCTAAAGATGCTGTTTGAATTAAACTAACATCCTCGTCACCGGGTAATAGTCCCATTTTCACAAGTACCTGGAAGCCGTTACATATCCCAATTACTGGTTTACCAGATTTGACAAAATCTCTCACTTGTTCGCGCAACCCAAAGCGTAGCCTGTTACCCATCAACCTACCACTTCCTAAATGGTCACCAAAGGAAAAGCCCCCTGGTACAGCCATAATGTGATAATCCTCTAGATTCAATTCTCCGTTGACTAACCTATTCACATGTACTCTATCTGCTTTAGCCCCAGCCATTTCGAAAACTGCAATTGTTTCCGTTTCACAATTAATTCCAAAACCGGAAAGAACCGCCACCTTAGGTATCATTAATTTCTACCTCCGTTCAAGGTATTTTTCCAAGAGTCTC
>DAFS01000009.1 GCA_002495525.1 Euryarchaeota archaeon UBA89
GCTGTACCTGTAAAAAAAGTCGCAGAAATTGCTGTGAAATCAATGCACAAGGGAAAAAGAGAAGTTATGCCAGGAATTGTGAATAAACCATTGCCACTAGTAACAAAAATTACTCCTATGTGGTTACAACTAATTATTGTAAAATGGGTACTGAAATAACTTATTTCTGACATTTAGGGCAGTAAAAGGTTGAACGCCCTGATTGCACTATTCTCAATATCTTACCTTTACAATTTTCTTTAATACATTCTTCCCCTTCACGATTAAAGACTCTAAATTGTTGAGCGAAATATCCTAAATCTGATTCTCCAGAAACTCCTCTAAAATCAGAAATTGTCGAACCTCCAACCATTATCGCTTCAGCAATTACTTGATTAGTATTCTCAAAAATTCGTTGTATCTTAGTGTTCGCTCTGTTACTCTTACCCGCAACTTCTGCAGCAGTCCTAATTGGAGAAATTTTGCTTCTGAATAAAATTTCACTGACGTATATATTTCCAAGACCAGAAACAACTCTCTGGTCAAGTAACGCACTCTTTATTGGAGAGCGCTTTCCATGAAGGTTTGATTTCAAGACTTGAACTGTGAAATCTTCAGTAAGAGGTTCTGGTCCTAAAGTAGCCAACCACTTCTGTTCCGACTCATTTGAGGTCTCAAAAATATCCATAAAACCAAATCTCCTATGGTCAGTATATACCGCAGTTTTCAAACCATCATCAAATTCAAAATACACATGATCATGCTTACCTTTTCCTTCAGAACCAACAGTCCAAACTCCTGTCATACCTAAATGACTCATCCAAGTATATCCGTTAGATAAACGGAATAAAAGATACTTCGATCTTCTGTCAATTCTTTCAATTTTGGCTCCGATTAATATTTCCTCGAAATTTTCAGGAAATGGAAACCTAAGATTTGGTCGGCGTAAATCAACAAAACTTACGATACTACCGGAAAGATGAGGAGTTAAACCTCTACGAACCGTTTCAACTTCTGGCATCTCAGGCATAAACTGACCAATGAAAGTAATTACATTATATTGTCTGCGTAAGAATTTCAATAATAATTAGAGAATATTGAAATAACATTCGCTACTAGAATGTATATGAGTACTGATGAGGAAGTTCCTTGGTCCGGTAGTAATAATGAAATCCCATGGGCAAATCCAGGAGGAAAATCTAACAATTCTATTCAAGTAGGTGGGTCATTGATATCAGGTCAATTTACTCAAACAAATGCTACATTAGCTCTAGTACTATCTTCATTAGGGGCAATTTTACTATTTATTTTCGCACCATTTTCTCTTTGTTTTTCAATTCCGGGAGTTATACTGGCGCATGGTGCTGCTGCGATTACTAAAAATCAGCCAGGGCATCCAGATTCAGGTATGACTTTAGCAGCTCAAATCATTGGTTGGATTGTGACAGGTTTAGTCATTATAGGAACACTAGCATTTATTTTATTCATTGGTGGATTGGGGCTATTAATAGGAAGTTAATATTCTATTTTTTGACAATAAATACCCGATGTTGACCTTCGTAATAAGAAATATCCACGTTATCAATTAGTGTCAATCTCGAGTTAGACTCAATCAATTCCTTAGCTAATTCAAATCTTGAATCATCTCCTCCTTCAACCCATCTCTCACTGGCAGCCTTAAGCGATAAAAGTCCAATACCTCCATCTTTAAGAAAAATTTCTGATATCTTCAAAAATGATTTAGTCTGATCGGCTACACTAATATCTTGATGGATCCAATCTACTTTACTTCTGAGATAGGGAGATATAATAGACGATTTTCTAGCATCCCCTAATACTGGAATTAATCCTGGTCTAAATTCAGATAATTTACATAAATCTCTCATCATTCTAGGAGAAATTTCTACAGATACAATCTGACCATTATGATGATTACCTGAACCACAGACATGGTCATGAATATGGCTGACAGTAGTTCCTGAAGAAGCACCTAAGTACAAACAAGTAGAACCCACTTTTGGAATAATCACCTCTGCATCTAATTTTGTTTTCAATAAGCAAGCTGCTATCTTAGATTTATTTGGGTCCCACTGACGCCATTCAATTCTACTATCTTTTTTTCTTCTTTCATCTCTAACTGAAACACCCTTTACCGCATTTCTTGTCCACAAAGTACGACCTTCTTTTCGAACTCCCCAAGCAAGTTGAATAGGTTTTCTTCGACCCATAAATTCACTTCCTCTTAGGAGGTTTAGGAAATTTATTTTTTATTGAATCCGCTTCCTTATGAATTTCTGAAACTTGTTCTTTAGTTAACTTCTCGCCATCAAAATGATCTATTCTAACTGCGATGCTAGCCTTTCCTGCTAAATATCTAGCAACTTTACCACGTACCCATCTTGGACTGCGACTTACAGCAGGCATAGAAAAAAGAATTGCACCATGTTTGGGCGGAGGTGCTCCTTTCCTATGAGCAGACATAGCCGCATTTGCACCTAAAACCTGAAGGCTGCCTGATGGCATTCTAGCTAAACGCTCACGGCCACCTGCTAAGACTACTAATTTTGCAGCACTTACAGGACCCATTAATGCAGATAAGCTGGGTAAGTAATCATTAGCAAGTACTCTGATTGTTTCTTCAGAAATTTGTAATTGATTTTCTAAATTAACGACATTGGAGGCTTGAGAATTTATAGTTTCCCATTCTTCTTTCGAAGGTTGATGTTTTGGCTCTAGTACATCGAATTCTTTGGCTACCTCATTTATTGATTTGGATCTAGAAACTATTTCTGGTATTTTCTTTCTTTGTTCATCTAAATCTAAATCTGATAAGAATAATCCAATCCATTCAATGCATCTTGCTTCTAAAGTTGTCCAAGAAGACCTGATTTCATTATTAGCTGAAACTAACATATCCATTCTTCTATCAATATCTCCTGAAGACTCAGCAACTCCTCTTTTTGCAAGTCTAGTGGATGCTTCGATAAACTTCTTTATCTCTTCATCAGATAATTCAGGCCATTCAGAATATGAAATTACCCCTAATGAGTCTTTTTCTGCATCAGGAAACCTTTCCATCAATGTACGTGCCTCAGGAGTAATTCGTCCAGACTGTAAATCTGAAAGCCTATCCACCAAATTTTTTGTTGAAATACGATTCCAATATAATTCGTCAATTATTTGATTTTCATCATCAATAACCCTGGCCAACCTCCAATCGTAGATGACGCGCACAAACCTCTGGGCGTGGACTTCATGCTTCAATCTCACGATTAACAGCGAAGGCATCAAAACTGATATCTATTAGCCAACTCATGGATGTAAGGCTAGTTCTATTAGTTGGTCTAGGCGGTGCAATAGGATCTATCTTGAGATATTTGATAACTGAAATAATCCCCTCTAATCAAATGCCGTATGGTACAATTACTGTGAATTTACTAGGTTCAATGCTACTAGGAATAATGTTTGGGGCAATTGCTGCTGATGCCATTATTAGTCAAGATAATATATTATTATTTGGAACTGGTTTGTTAGGTGCTTTTACTACTATGTCTGCGTTTGCTATGGATACTGTAACTCTTTCAGAAAATGAGTTTTCTACAACATTTATTTATGCCATTACAACTATTGTTGGTAGTTTAGGTTTAGCTTGGTCAGGATATAAAATCGGATTTTCTTTATTCTCTTAAAATTATTAATGTAGAGTTCAAGTATTAGTAATGTTCAATAAGATAATGATTTACCACTATTCGGTTGGTAACACAATCAACAATGGTGTGAGTCATGTTTTGTCCAGAATGCGGTACGTTAGGTTTTATGGAAGGTAATGGAAATATTAGATGCACAAATTATACTTGTGGATATGAAGGTCCTCTAGCAGGAAAGGATGGTAAGGGAGCAGAGTTTACCGACCCAATGACTGGGGAAACTATTGATCTATCTAAAGCAGCAACTTCTAGTGAAACTTCATCACTGAGACACTTGAATGAAGTTGTTCCCGAAACAGTTGCACAAGGTACACTTTGGGTCGGCGACTACCTATGTCCAAAATGCGATGCAGATAGAATATTTGTTGTACTAATGCAGACAAGATCATCTGATGAACCAGAAACAAAAATCTGTACTTGTGAGAGTTGCGGACATAAGTTTAGAGAGTACCAATAATATTCAAAATACCATACTTTTTGATGTTAAATACCTAATCGCTGAAACATAAGCATGAATAACCCGCAGTCAAGGGTAAGTTAAGAAAGGGGTGGCATGATGTTGAGAGTCACAGCAAATACGCAATTAATGAAAGAAATAGTAGATCTACTTTCTGTGTTAACAGAAGAAGCAAAATTAGTATGGAAAGAAAATGGATTGCAAATAAATGTAGTTGATGGGTCGCATGTTGCTTTACTATCTGCGACCATAGGTGATGCATGTTTTGAGACGTATGAAGTTGAACCGGTAGAAATTGGGCTTGAACTTGTAAAATTAAGAGACCTTTTGAGTCTAGCTGGGCCATCAGATTTAGTTGAATTAGATTATGATGAAGCAATAGGAGCTATTAATGTCAGAGTTGGTGCAGTGCACAGAATTCTTAGAGGATTAGATACATCAACAATGAATGAACCAAAAATGCCACAATTATCATTTGATAGTAGAGCGACAATAGATGCTTCCAAACTTTCTAATGCTCTAAGAGCAGCAAAGTTTGTTGGAGAATTAGTTGACCTAAGTCTAGATTCAAATCAAATGAGCGTTTCAGTAACTGTGGAAGCTGGAGAATCAGTAAATGTTAGATTCGATGCAGGTGAACTAAGTGAGTTAGTAGCACCGAACCCTACGCAATCAACATATTCTTTACAGTTCTTAGACCCTCTAACAAGAAAATTAGCAAGTGGACTAACTGATTCAATTACATTAGAATTCCAAGATAAATATCCTCTCAGACTTACTTGGAATAGCAATGATGGCGGAGCAAGTTGGGTATACTTCCTAGCACCAAGAGTTACTAACGACCCATGATTAATCATCGATGTTATTGAAAGTGTAGGCGCTTACGGCAAGTCGTGAGTGACCCTTCAGTTACTGTCATTGTTCCTAGCGTTAGGAATCATGAAGAGTTAGATATTGTCCTTAAAGGTCTGAAAAATCAGTCATATGAGGGACAAATTGAAACTGTAGTAGTTGGTCCTACAAATGATCCTGGGAAAGATATCTGTTTAGAGAATAATATTCGATTTATTGATGATGAAGGTTCTAGAACGAGAGCAGATGCATGTAACATAGCAATTGCTTCAACTAATTCGGAACTAGTCTTTTTCACTGATGATGATGTTATTGTTCCCAAAAATTGGGTTGAGAAATTAGTTTCATGGTTTGAAAATGAGGAAGTGAGTGGGGTTGGCGGACCTAATTTTGCCCCAGTTGATGAATCCACAATGTGGCAACAAGTAATCGATGTTGCATTCTGTAGTACAATATTTACAGCAGGAACTAATTACGGTAAAGTAGGTAAGAAAGACCTAGATGAAGTCAATCAACTTCCTGGAGTTAATTGTGCTTACAGGCGCTCTGTTCTAGAAGAAGTAAATGGATTTGATGAAGGCGCTATTGGAGCGGAAGATGTTATGCTTGACCACCGAATAAGAATGACTGGAAAGAAATTGTGGACCGATAGAACTGCCATTATGTGGCATAGAAGAAGAGATCTTTCAAGAGTTAAGAAACAAATTAGGAACTACGGACTTGTGAGAACTTTGGCTAGTCATGAATATCCTGAACTAAGAGCACCTACACATACAGCAGTGGCATTTTTTCCTCCAATAGTAATAGCGGCATTTGGATTCTTTTTTTGGGGTCTAGCAAATGGAGGATTGGCATGGCCTAATTTCTGGGATATTCGAATATCTACAGTACCTATGGGCCTACCTAGATTAGGAGTTCATACATTACCAACACTAATTCTATTGTATAATCTATTAGCATGGTATGGATCTTGGAAAGGTAACTCTCC
>DAFS01000060.1:0-16850 GCA_002495525.1 Euryarchaeota archaeon UBA89
GCCCGGAGATGGATTCTGAGACACGAATCCAGACCCTACGGGGTGCAGCAGGCGCGAAAACTTGGCAATGCGAGAAATCGTGACCAGGGAACTCCAAGTGCATCGGGTAAGACCGGTGCTTTTCTTGACTCTAAATAGGTCTTGGAATAAGGGGTGGGTAAGGACGGTGCCAGCCGCCGCGGTAATACCGGCGCCTCAAGTGGTAGTCGCTTTTATTGGGCCTAAAACGTCCGTAGCCGGTCTGATACATTCGTGGGTAAATCAACCAGCTCAACTGGTTGAATTCTGCGAGGACGGTCAGACTTGGGACCGGGAGAGGTGTGGGGTACGCTCAGGGTAGGGGTAAAATCCTGTCATCCTGAGCGGACCACCTGTTGCGAAGGCGCCACACTAGAACGGATCCGACGGTCAGGGACGAAGCCTAGGGGCACGAACCGGATTAGATACCCGGGTAGTCCTAGGTGTAAACGCTGTGGACTTGATGTTGGGGGTGCTCCGAGCACTCTCAGTGTCGAAGCGAAGGTGATAAGTCCACTGCCTGGGAAGTACGGTCGCAAGGCTGAAACTTAAAGGAATTGGCGGGGGAGCACCGCAACCTGAGGATTGTGCGGTTTAATTGGATTCAACGCCGGAAAACTCACCATAGCCGACGGACAAATGAAGGTCAGTGTAATGAACTTACCGGATTGTTCGAGAGGTAGTGCATGGCCGCCGTCAGTTCGTACCGCAAGGCGTTCTGTTAAGTCAGATAACGAACGAGACCCTCATCTCTATTTGCTAGCTAAATCTCCGGATTTAGTGCACTATAGAGAGACCGCTGGCGCTAAGTCAGAGGAAGGGGAGGGCAACGGTAGGTCAGTATGCTCCGAATGCTATGGGCTACACGCGCAATACAAAGGACGGGACAATGGGCTGCTGCTCCGAAAGGAACGATAGCTATCCCGAAACCCGTTCGTAGTTCGGATTGAGGGCTGTAACTCGCCCTCATGAAGCTGGATTAGGTAGTAATCGCGTCTCAAAAAGGCGCGGTGAATATGCCCCTGCTCCTTGCACACACCGCCCGTCAAACCATCTTAGTTGTGGGTGGGTGAGGCTACCTCTCAATGGGGTATTCGAGCCTGCCTTCGACGAGGAGGGTTAAGTCGTAACAAGGTATCTGTAGGGGAACCTGCAGATGGATCACCTCCTAAGAAACTCGGAAAACCGGGGGGAGTAGGATGCTTCGGCATCCTACTCTTTCCAACCTTTCTTTCAATATTTTTTTCAGTTATTAGCGTTAGCTCTATATTTGCCATATACCTCCATTGGATCAATTTTTTATTAATTTCACTAGTTTTTTTTAACAATGTTAATTTTTAATTTTCATGTCTAAATCAATCATAATATTAATTTTCACGAAACATATTCAAAACGGTGAGTTTATTCACAACTGTGCGAAAGTATATATTTACCATATGTTCTAGAAGAGACATGCGAAGTTTACTCGCTACAACTATGATGCTGTTAATGATGACTGCAGCCCTAGCGGGCTGTGCTGGATCTGACGTCACACAAGATGACGTAGATTCTAGCTATGATGAAGGATACGCCGCGGGAGTTGCAGATACAACACCTGTAAGTACTCTGGACACAATTGTAGATCGTGGATCTATGAAATGTGGTGTTAAGGAATCCCAATATGGAATGGGTTACTTAGATGCTACAAGTGGAGTTCGCTCCGGTCTAGATATTGCTTACTGTAGAGCTGTCGCTGCTGCTATAGGCCTTGATCCAGATACTGGTGTTGAATACATCCCTGCTTCAGGCTCGGACAGATTTGACAAACTATCCTCTGGAACAATCGATGTTCTAATCCGTACCACAACTTGGACTACAAGCCGTGATGCAGATCTAAACGCTGATTTCGCTGGTATGAACTTCTTCGATGGACAAGGTATTTTGGTCCGTGAAGATGCTTTCTCTGCAGCAGAAGCTGGTAACTCTGCAACTGGTCTAAACAACTCAAATATTTGTGTTGGTGTAGGTACAACTACTGAAGGAAACATGGTTGACTGGTTTTCATCCCGTGATATTATGTTTAATTCCATAGGTACAGCAGATGCTGCTGAAGCTACTGACAAGTTGATTTCTGGTGAGTGTGATGCATTCACTGGTGACATGTCTGCTATGGTTGCAAAGAAGTGGGCACTAGATAACGATGGTTCTATTGAAGGCGGTACATGGATCGCTTCTGAACTTCTATCCAAGGAGCCTCTAGGGGCAGCTACACGTGATGGCGATTCTGATTTCAAGGACGTTGTTGCATGGGTATGGTATGGAATGGTTACTGCTGAAGAAATGGGCGTAACAGCAGCTAATGCTGCTGATATGGCGGCTTCTGCTTGTGCAACTACTGAAGGTGGAAACACTGTCGATCCTGGAATGTGCAGATTACTAACATCTGACTTAGGTCTAGGTACAACCGATAATCCACTAGCAGGTACATGGATGCAAGCTGTACTAGCTGCATCTGGAAACTATGGTGAAGCATATGACGACGCATTCTGTGATGGGTCATATGATGGAACAAGTGGTTCAGACGCTATGACTGGATGCTTGATTTCAAGATCAGGAACTGCTAACGCTCTCGTTTCAGAGGGTGGACTTCAGTTCGCACCTCCAATGCGTTAATCAGGTAACTGAATAACTCAGACGGAATTACGAAAACCTCTGGAGGGGGTCAACTCCTCCAGGGGTCTCTATTTTTTTTCGGTGAGATTTGTGAATTATTCCTTTTTAGACCCCCGCCGATATAATTATTTTTTGATATTCGGGGTCATATTTTTTTGGTTTTATACCAATAAGTTTCTAACCTACTCTGTAGATTATGTTACCCAAATGTCTCGTGATTTATCATTTGGAGGAGTACAGCAAAATATCGCGTATTATTCTATTGAAAGTTTAATTTTACTAGTGGGTGGATTTCTATTAATTTCTTTTTTACTAGTTCAAAATGAATTTTCGAATCTCTTTCAATCTTCTAACAATCTTGTTAGTTCGGGTAAGTCTAACAAGTATGATATTTTTCTGAATATGTATTTGTGGATTGGGGTTTTTGGCATTCTCAGTATTCTTGAAAATGGTTCTTATTCTGTTCTTGCAGTATTTACTGCACTTTTGAAAGGATCATCACTTGGACTATTTTGCGGTCTATTTGTTGGTTTCTTATTTAGAGGATATTATTCATCATTATTTGCAATGATAATGTTTGTAATATCTTATTTCCTAGTTCCTATGTTGAATTTATCAACTAGTGGGATAATGTTCTTTTTAGTTGGCGGTTCAGTTCTTACATCATTCTTACTAATTCAAAATAATCTGGCTAATATCTTTAGTAAAGATTTCATCAGTGATTATAGATCTTTTCAAACATATATTGGTGAATATATATCTATATTTTCAATAATCTTATTTGCGATTATAGCGTTTAATATTTCTATGATACCTATATTATCAGATAACTTAATCTCTATCCTTTCTATAATTCTTCTAATTAATGTCACTTATTGGTCAATAAATTTATCTCAAGAACAATTCAAACCTTCAGTTCAACAACATCGCAGTGCAGCTATTGTATTCATGGTATTATTACCTTTACTCTTGTATCTGTTATTACGATTCTTATTTCTACTAAATCATCCCGACACCGTAATGAGAAATAGGTGGGAACTGGCCTATGATTTCATGGCTCAAGGAAATACATTCAAAGTAAACACTTGGCCATTTGAAGTATTTACAGGTTCAGATTCTAGGTGGCTTTTCTACAAAGCTGCTATTATCAATTCTGCTAGAGTCACTCTTCTAAGTATATTCTTATGTACAATTTTGGGAATCATTGTGGGAGTTACAAGATTATCTTCGAATAAATTAGCCTCGACATTAGCAACTGCTTATGTGGAGATTTTCCGTAATCTTCCTCTAGCAGTTCTTCTTTTCTTGATAGCAACTCAGATCGGACATAAGTTCCCTTTATTTTCAGAAGAACAAGATCTCTTTGGTGTAATTTATTATAGCAATCAAGGAATATGGTTTACTACTGTAGCCGATCATTCCAGAATATTCTTTGGTTTGATGCTTCTCGGGCTAGTAAAAATAATGATGCGTCAAATGTCAAGAGTTGAACCTCGAAAAGTCGATGATTCTAAGAGAAATTTAATCCAGAGGCCATTTCATGTTCTAGGCTGGAAGATTGAACCTCTTGTTTCAGATTTATTAGTATTAATTTCTATTTTTATTTTCGTAGTAATGTCATATCCATTCTTCACTTCCGCGACAGGAGGTCTAAGCTGTATTATGGGAGTATTAATCCTAATCTATTCTCTATTAGTTTTCACTAATGTCGATGATTCTGGAATTAATGAGATGGTAATTGATGACTCTGAAAAAGGATTACGTAAATCATTTATAATTTGGACTCTCTCTGTAGCCGTTGCAATAGGTATTGCAATTTCTTCTGGATTTTCTCATCCTGAATTAATCAAACCCTCTCTCACTTCTACCGGATCATGGTATTTCGTAGAAGGGAAAGGATTTGAGATAACACCAGCATTTACCGCAATGATTCTTGGTCTGACTCTTTTTACAGCATCAGTAGTTGCCGAAATTGTTCGCGGTAGTATTCAGGCATTACCAAGAGGTCAAGTAGAGGCTGCTATTTCACTTGGTCTAAGTCCCTTCCAAAGATTACGATTGGTAATTTTACCTCAGGCTCTAAGAAGTATGATACCATTGCTTAACAATCAGTTCATGAATGTATGGAAAAATTCTAGTTTAGCCATTATAGTTGCATATAACGATGTATTCTATCAATTCTTAGTTATGGCTAATAATGTTGGTAAATTAATTCCTTTATTCCTTCTCCTTCTAATAACTTATCAGTTTGGAAGTCTAATGATTTCTGCTATAATGAATTGGTTTAATGCCAGAGTAACGAGCGTGAAAATATGATTCAAGACAAAATTCTAGATATTGAACAGTCAGTTATTGGCAAATCTAGTTCACCTTGGGCCAAAGAGGGCAATGATATCATTTTTACATACGTTGGAATGAGTATTTCTTTGATATATTCATTATTATCTTTCAACAATATTACATCTGAGGAAGGAACATCAGTTAAAGCAATAATTTTCGCAATTTTAGTTTTCTTGGCCACTTTCCTAGCCGTTTATCTAACTGTTACTACAATACTGAAATTATCATTTAGGAAAAATCCTGCGACTACTTTACTTGGAATTATTAGTGCTTGGATAATTTATCTTATAGTTTCAGGATTTGGACATTTCGCATTAATTGATGCAGATTGGGAAGTAGTATGGGCAAATCGTGTCCTTGTTATTGTGGGGCAATTAATGACAGAGAGCCTGACTCAGTCATACCTGCCTAATCAAAGTTGGAGATTATGGTCAGTACTTTACCTAACCTTCGCAGTAATATCTGCCGCATACGGAACCACTGGCGATAAACCATACAAATTTCTGGTTCCATTCACCATATTTTGTGGTATTTTAATATATATTGCTTGGAATCCTACGGCAATTAATTATAACTCTGACGAACCAGTAATGAAGTTGATTGGAGCGACAATATTATCTTATATTTCATTCGGTTTATCGTATTATTATTGTTCGAAAAATGAAGAATATAAAGCAAATAAATTAAGGTCATATTTGGCATTAAGTTCTGTATTTATTTTCTTCTTCGCAGTATTCATTATGAATCCTCCCGAGGCTGTTCAAGAGTTGTGCGCTGATATCTTTGGAATTTCTTCCTCGGAAAATATCCAATTGACTCGATGTGGAGGTGTTGAAGCATCTCAATGGGGAGGTATTTTCGTAAATCTAATTGTAGCAACAGCTGGTTGTGTTCTTGGTTTTGGTGTAGGAGTAGTTCTAGCATTCGGAAGACAAAGCGAATTACCATTCTTCAAGTATCCATCTGTTGCATTAATTGAGACAGTTCGTTCAGGTCCGTTGATTTGCTGGCTTTATTTCGCAGTATTCTTACTTCCAGATATTATTGATCCATTCATGGACCTAGAAGATATAATGCGTATGTTGCTGATTTTCGGTCTGTTTGGTGGATGTTATATTGCTGAAGTTTTACGAGGCGGGTTACAAGCAGTAGACAGTGGTCAAAAAGAAGCAGCATTAGCACTGGGTCTTTCTCCAATGCAAACTAAACTACAGGTTGAGTTACCAAATGCAGTTCGAACGACTCTACCATCAATAGTCAGTGTATTCATTGGTCTATGGAAAGATACCACTTTATTATTCATCATCAATATCTTGGATTTCTTTAAGTTGGCTAAAGATTTACCAAACACATCTCCAGGTTACTTAGGAGACTTCCTAGAACCTCTGTATGTCACAGCATTAGTTTTCTGGATATTCGC
Source organism: Euryarchaeota archaeon UBA89 (assembly GCA_002495525.1). Lineage (GTDB taxonomy): Archaea > Thermoplasmatota > Poseidoniia > Poseidoniales > Thalassarchaeaceae > MGIIb-O2. The sequence continues at coordinate 6,431 of DAFS01000060.1, forward strand.
ATTCTACCTTTCTAGAATCTCAATGAGGATTGAGAAAGGATTAGGTCTAACAAACGAAGGAGGAGGAGAAGCAGCATGAGTGAAGAAGTGATAATAGAAACTAAAGGTGTAAAAGTTAATTTTGGTGATTTTTGGGCATTAAAAGGAATTGATATGAAGGTAAGAAGAGGTGAAATTATTGTGGTTCTAGGTCCCTCAGGTTCAGGTAAATCAACATTCATTAGAACTTTGAATAGATTACAACCTCACAGTGCAGGAACTGTATCTATTGATGGAATAAATATCGATGAGGATACTACAGTTGCTGATCTTAAGAAAGTTAGAGCAGAAGTAGGTTTTGTATTCCAGCAATTTAATTTATTCCCTCATTTGACAATAATGGAAAATATTACACTTGCTCCGATGAAAGTTAAAGGCATGTCTAAGAGGGAATCTGAGACAAAGGCTCTAGAATTATTAGAACGTGTTGGAATTCCTGAGCAAGCTTACAAATATCCAAGTGAACTTTCCGGTGGTCAGCAGCAGCGTGTTGCTATTGCTAGAGCATTAGCAATGGACCCTAAAATCATGCTCTTCGATGAACCGACTTCTGCTCTAGATCCTGAGATGATTAAGGAAGTACTTGATGTGATGATTGACTTAGCAAGAGAAGATGTAACTATGATTGTCGTGACTCATGAAATGGGTTTCGCTAAGGAGGTTGCAGATAGAGTAATTCTTTTCGATGAAGGATTGTTAATTGAAGAAAACACTCCTGACATATTCTTTGATAATCCCGAGCATGAAAGAACAAAATTATTCCTTCAACAAATACTTTAATTTGATTTTATCCAATAAGAAACACGATCATAGATAGTGTTTCTAAAAGTTAGTAATTTCAGAGAAGGTCCATTCAGACTTACTGAAATCGTCGCGCCGCGAGTGAAATGGGTTTCATCCCACCCATCTGCTACAACGTATCCTCTATGCATGTCGCTAGTAAAAATAGTTGGCTGGTCTGTCCATGCCCAATATGTTCCATCATCTTTCCTATCATTCCGAGGGAGATCTCTTGAAACAAACAAATAATGGTTATCTATTTCATTTTCAGGGAAAGTAGTCCCTTCAATATTGTTGACGTGTCTATACCAAGCTCCCTGGCCAAGAAATGTTGAAAATAAACATCCTGAAGAATATTGAACACAATTAATTTCTGAGTTTTTATTATCTTCTTTTCTTTGTAATTTATATTTTGATGGTTGATATTGATGAGTATTCGCAAGTAATAAATCATTTAATGCAGGATCTGAACGAATTATATTTCCACTAGTTGTGGAAATTTCTGCTTGCAATCTGGGTAAAATATTGACAATTGCATTATTGGAAAGAGCTTTTTGAATATCTTCTTTGAAATTAATAGGGTCACTACCCATGTAGAACCCATATGAACCATCGTTATCCATATCTCTTGGATGACTATTTACACCCATTACTGGTGTATTTTCGTCAACTGAATGGGCAATGGATGTTAGAGTGCCGTCTCCTCCTAATACTACAACCAAATCTCTTTCAATGAAATCTTCACGGCTAACTTTCTCTCTAGCAGAATAGTTCACGTTGATATCAAGATCTTCACCTATTTTTTCTAGAGTGTTTTTTACAATGTCTAATGCATCATCATGGACATCTTCGAAGTTTTTTTTGTATACGACTAGAATATTTTTCGACACCCTAACGCCTCCTTCTTGATTGCCTCTAACTGGACATCGCATATAGCAACAACGCTGCTGTAATCGAGAAAAATAGTATCAAAGACTCAATAATCTCTTGACTGATAAACTTCCGGACTTACTCGTGAGAGCACTAATAGTTGGATTAATTTTAGTTTCATGCAGTCTTTCGGGTTGCTTAGAAGTCCCTCTTACAGATTGTCCTGATGATGATTGTTTTCCTCTATCTTCTGAATCTCTGAATGCATTCCTGTCTCTTTCTAATTCGTTTAATGTCCTCAAGTTGGCTGATGATTATGATAAACTTAGAATAAAGACATCTTCCCAAGTTGAAATTCAGAATGAAGTGGTTTCAATAGATTGGAGCGTTGGAAAAGATGAGTCTTCAAATCTTAGTTCTATTGCTCTGAGATATAATATTGCTAATGCTGCAGTCGATACCGAAGTCATCGAAGGTTCTGGGATTACAAATGTTAGAGTTGGAAATATTTGGTTCGAAGGACGTGATGCATTACCTGAATATGAAGACCCATTTTATGAAATTGCAAGGCTTGCTACAGAAAATCCGGAAGGCCTTTGGCCTCCATTTAGTTTTGATACAACTGAGTTTGACGATATTGAATGGCAGATTACTGGAGATTTGACTTCTCTACAACAAGTAGCAACTGGGACAAATGGTACGCATACTATCATCCTTGAATTAGGAGGGGCACCACCAATGATAATGGGGATTGAAATTTATGATGGCAAAGGCTCAGATTTTTCATTGACTGTGGAGACGGGAGATTCTGCGACTATAACTTTACAGGAAAATTTACCTAGAACTGCTGTTCAGTTCATTCCTGAAAATAATTCTATTCTATATGATGGCTTTAGAATTTGGAGTAGTACTATTCCGATTGGTATTTCAGAAGTTGAGCCATCTGAACTTGAGTTCCATGCTAGGATTGGGCCTCTCAATAACTCTGAGTCATTGGCACAAATGAATTTTGGCAATGTATTAACAAATGTATCGTTAGAAGATGGCACCTGGTGGGAATTTTATTGGATGGATGTAGATCTGGATGAATTGGTTTCAGGTGGTGATTATTACAACATAAGGACAAATTCTACTGTTGATGTAACTATTTCTGTTTTTGATACTTGGGCAGATAAATGGACTGACGATTTATTGTAATCTAAATATCTACAGGGTCACATTGAAACATTATGTGACTAACGAGTAGATATGAGCGAAAGGCGACACCCACTAAGACGTCTATTGTCGCACCTAAAACATCATCAGTTTACGGTTTTACTAGCATCTCTATGTTCAATTCTAAACAAATTTTGGGATTTAGCACCGCCAATACTTATTGGAATGGCAATAGATGTTGTAGTTCAGCGTGAAGAATCATTTTTAGCGAATTATGGTTATCCTGACCCTAATGATCAGTTTTTGATTTTAGTAGCTATAACAGTAGTAATTTGGGTTTTGGAATCTCTATTTGAGTATTGGTGGGGAATTCTATGGCGAAATCTTGCACAAACAGCTCAACATGAATTAAGAATTGACACTTATAATCATATACAGAACTTGGAAATGCAATGGTTTTCAGAACAATCAACTGGTGGTTTGATGTCTATACTAAATGACGATGTTAATCAACTTGAAAGATTTCTCGATCAAGGAGCTAACGATTTGTTACAACTTGCGACGACTATCACAGTAGTAGGTAGTATAATGTTCATTTTGGCTCCTGAAGTAGCTTTACTGGCAGTTATACCTGTGCCAATCATTGTTATTGGCTCATTCATATTCCAAAGAAGGATAGGAGTTAGATACAAGAAGGTAAGAGAAGAAGTAGGCGAATTAAATTCTCTACTTAATAACAATCTACAAGGTATTACTACAATCAAGTCATTTACTGCAGAAGATAGAGAATCCGAGCGAGTTGATTTAGCATCTCAATCTTACAGGAATGCTAACAGAGACGCAATCCGTCTCTCTGCCTCGTTCGTTCCATTGATAAGAATGGCAATTTTATTCGCTTTTACTGCCAATATGCTTGTAGGCGGTTGGATGGCATTAGATGGGGAATTAGATGTGGGTGCATACGCAATAATCGTTTTCATAACTCAGAGACTCCTTTGGCCATTAACTAGATTAGGCCAAACTTTTGATTTATATCAAAGAGCAATGGCATCAACAACTCGGGTTTTAGATTTAGTAGATACTGAGATAGGTATTGTTGAAGGTCACGAGGAATTAACTAATGTTCAAGGAAATATCCAATTTAACAATATTAAATTCACCTACCCTGAGAGAGAATCAGTTCTAGATGATATAAGTTTCAATATCAAAGCCGGTGAAACAGTTGGTCTAGTAGGTTCAACAGGTTCAGGTAAAACTACCATAACGCGTTTATTGATGAGATTTCATGACCCATTATCTGGGAACTTAGAGATTGACGGTATAGATATTAAAGATTTGAAACTGAACTCATTGAGAGGTTCAATATCTTTAGTTTCACAAAATACAACACTTTTCCCAGGTACTGTAAGGGAGAATATTGCTTATGGAAACCCAGATTCCAATGAAGAACAGATACGATATGCGGCTGGAATTGCTGAAGCATCAGTTTTCATATCAGAGCTACCAGAAGGTATGGACACTAATATCGGAGAAGATGGGCATAAACTCTCTGGTGGACAAAGACAAAGATTAGCAATCGCCAGAGCTGTGTTGAAAGATGCATCGATTCTAATATTAGATGAAGCTACCAGTAATGTCGATAATGAAACTGAAGCAGCTTTACAGCGTTCAATTGAAAAAATATCTGTAGATAGGACTACTCTGATTATCGCTCATAGATTATCGACAATTAGAAATGCAGATAGAATAATTGTTTTAGATTCGGGATCAATCTCTGAAGAAGGTACTCATGACGAATTAATCAATAATCATGGAATCTATTCGAGATTATGGGCAGTACAAACAGGAGAATTGGAAAATGAATGAAAAAACATATGGAAATGAGAATTATGTCCCTTCAATGAGATTATCAGGAGTATGTGATTCATTAGGTGTTACTGGTAAGAAATTTGGTGATGGTGAATGTGCTGTGACATGTAAAATTTCAGAGAATCATTTGAATGCTGGTGGAGTTGCACATGGTGGTCTCCATTCAACCATGCTCGATAGTGCATTAGGGGGTGCTCTTGTTTCACTGATAAAAAAGGAAGAATGGTGCGCTACTGCACAGTTAGATATTTCATTCCTAAATGCAGCATATGTAGGAGATTTTTTGGTCGCTGAAGGTAAAGTTTTACGTCGTGGTAGAAATTTAGCTCATTGTGATGGAGTTCTTTCTAATCAGGATGGTAAAATTATTGCAACTGCAAAAGGAACATGGGCGATTTGGGAATCAAAACCAAGTAGTATGAAGTAAGATAATCGTGACCATGCAGGCAAAGGATTGATTTTATATCACTTCTTCGGTTTGGTTATATGGCGCGAATTGACTCATTGATTTTGGTTATGCTGGGGATTGCTCAGATGTTGATTGGAAACTCAATAGCTTTAGAATTTATAGGAGTTTTATTACAAGGTACAGGTGGAGGAACAATTGTAATGGCAATATATTTCCTTATTTTCTTATCCAAACATCAGAAAGAGTTTGATGGTGCATATTCAAAATTAGAGAACACCACTTTAATCAGAAATGAAAGTGGGGAGTTAGAATTCCAAGATGCTAATACAGTAGTTACCAGAGTTATTTGGTATGTAGTTCCAGTTGGTTTGACAGTTATTGGTATGATTGTTTGGTTAGCGAATCTCGGTTAACAAATCAATAGGTGCGATGAATGTCAGGTGGAAAGAAAGGCTTTCCTGAATTATTAGATGATGCAATAGATAATCCTGCATTTGAATTATTGGGTGGATACCATTTATTCCTTCGTCGCTTTTTAATTCCTTTAATTCTAGCTATTCTTTTCCTTTTTGTTTATGATTTATTCGATAATATAATATTTTCAGCAATAATTACCGGACTTTCTGTAGGCCCTATAATAAATTTAGAAAGATATTTGGCAGTAAGGAAACTACGGAAATAGTATTGATTTAATGCTACTGTCGCCGAAGAGGTGAAATGTAAGCTTACTCTAGAAGTATTAATGGCATCTCTCGCGGACTTTGATTTACTTTCACTTGTTGGTTATGAAGGAGGTGGCGGATTAGAATTAATTTTTGCATCTTCAGCAGTATTGGGTGGCATTCTTTTTTTGCTATGGTTTGCATTGATAATGATAGGCGGTATTACTGCTGATGTATTTGATGGATTATTCGGTACAGATTTTGATGCAATGGGTGCTGATGCATCATTCAAGGCCCTAACTTTCCAAGGTATAATGGCATTTATGATGTTTTTCGGTCTAGCTGGTTTATGGGTTTTAGATGGTGATTCTGATCAAACTTCTTTAGCTATTGTAGTCGGTTCTATCACAGGATTCGGTTCAATGTATGGAACTGGTAAATTGTTCCAACTGTTTGTAGCGCTTCAATCAGATGGAACAATAGATATGGACGATGCAATTGGCTCTGTTGGAACAATTTACTTGAGAATTCCTGAAGGAGGAGTGGGTCAAATACAGGTTGAATCTGGTAGTGCTATGAGAACTTATAATGCAAAAACAGAAGATGGACAAGGAATGGCTACAGGTGAATTTGCCGAAGTAATTGACGTTATTTCATCTACTCTTATCGTAAAAAGAAAATAATTTTTTTCCAAATTATTCTGATTATGTCGGCAAAGACTTCATGACCTAGTCCCTGCTCTTCTAGCATGAGTTGAGATAATGGCAGACGGTTCACCTTACGCAACAATAATGATTTTCGCAATAGTATTAGTTTTAGTAGCAACGACAATTTTCTTTGCTCAGAGGTATAAGAGGTGCCCTCCTGACAAGATTATGGTTGTTTATGGTCGTACCCAAGGAGGTAGAGCTTCAAGGACGATTCATGGAGGTGCTACGTTAGTTTGGCCGTTAATTCAGGATTATGCATTCTTATCGTTAACTCCAATTACAATTAATATAGATCTGAGAAATGCACTTTCTATGCAGAATATCAGAATCAACGTTCCAAGTACCTTTACTGTAGGTATCAGTACTGAAAAAGCGATTATGGCAAATGCTGCTGAGAGGCTATTACAACTATCTCCTCAACAAATCGAAGAAATGGCTAAAGAAATTATTTTCGGACAACTTCGTTTAACCGTAGCATCTTTGACAATTGAACAAATTAATCAGGATAGAGACACATTCCTTGAGATGACTAGGACTAATGTGGATACTGAATTACAAAAGATTGGAATCTATCTAATCAACGTTAATCTGGTAGATATTACTGATGAGTCAGATTATATCGAGAGCATAGGTAAGAAAGCAGCTTCAACTGCTGTTGAGAATGCACGTATTGACGTTGCAAATGCAGAGAGAGATGGAGCAGTTGGTGCAGCAAAGGCAAACAGAGTTCGTGAGATTGAAGTTGCAAACAACCTAGCAGAAGCAGAAAAGGGTCGTAAGACTGCCGAAGCGGATCAGCGTGTATATGTTGGTAACCAAGAGGCATTAGCGGTTTCTGGTGAGAACGCTGCAACTGCAATAGTAAAGAATTCCGATGCGGATTTAGCAGAGATTGAGGCTGCAGCTAAACAGCGTGCAGCAGTTGCTGCAGCACAGGCTGAAGCAGAAATTCAGCGTGCATTCTTCAAGGAAGAAGAAGCAAGATTACAAGCAAGTGAGATTGTTCGCGAACAAATCCAAAAACAACAAATTGAAATTTCTGCTGAGGCAGAAGCGGAACGTCTTCGCCGTATCGCTCGAGGAGACGCGGATGCTATCCTTGCAAGATATGAAGCAGAAGCTGCAGGTATTCAGAAGGTTTTGGACGCTAAAGCTAGTGGTTACGCTGGTTTAGTTAAGAGTGCGGGTGGAGACACCAAAGCGGCTGCAACTTTACTGATGGTTGAGAAGATTGAGAATATGGTTGCGGCACAAGTTGAGGCGATTCGTAATATGAAGATTGACAAGGTAACTGTTTGGGATGGTGGTAGTAACACCGATGGTTCTTCAGCTACTAGCAATTTCGTAAGTAGTTTAGTACAGAGTTTACCTCCTATCCACGATGTTGCAAAGATGGCAGGTGTAGATTTACCAGACTATCTCGGATCCTTATCAGAAGACAATACCAATGAATGAGATTCTGTCCTAACTGGATAGTCAGCCTCATGAATGATTTGTACTTCGGACTAACATGGTCGTTGAAGACGTAGTAATTGTTGGCGGAGCAAGAACGCCATTTTGCGAGTGGCAAGGTGGTAAAAGGGGAGATGGCCAGCCTGGCGGTCTATTGAAAGATACAAGTGCCTTAAAATTAGGGGAAATAGCCATTAAAGGCGCTCTAGAGAAAACAGGTACATCTCCGGAAGATGTAGATCATGTTGTTATGGGGTATGCATTACAAACATGTGACCAAGCAATATTTGGTGCTAGACATGCAGGTTTAGGTGCTGGTATACCTCAAGAAGTACCAATGCTAACTCTATCTAGGATCTGTGGTTCGGGAGTACAATCTATTGTAACTGGAGCACAAATGATAATGCTTGGAGAAGCTTCAATTGTAGTCTCGGGAGGTATGGAAAATCTTTCTCAATCACCCCATGTCTTACGTGGAATGAGAGATACATACAAATTAGCAAGACCTCCAAAACAAGGTACAGTTCTGGAAAAAGATATGGAAGATTATCTTTTTACAAATTTATTAGATGGTATGTGTGGGTCTTTTATGGCCCAGACTTCCGATGAAATCTGTCGAAGGAAAGGAATAACGAGAATAGAGACGGATGATTTTGCGGCACTTTCACACAGTAGGACTGCTTCATCAATAGAGAATGGCATATGGGAAAAAGAAATTGTCCCTGTAGGAGATATTACATACAAAGATGAGGATCATGTAGTTCTCAATTCAACTCCTGAATCTTTGTCTCAATTAAGAACGGCTTTTGGTCCAGAAAGCCTAGTTACTGCTGGTAATGCTAGCGGAGTTGTCGACGGAGCTGCTGCAGTTGTAATTAAATCAGCATCTCAGGCTTCATTAGATGGTGATTCACCCTTAGCAAGGATTGTGTCTTGGGGTATTGTAGGTCTAGAACCAGCAATCATGGCATATGGACCTGTACCAAGCAGCCGTTTGGCTCTAGAAAAGGCCGGTCTAAGTATTGAAGATATTGATAGGTGGGAGATTAATGAGGCTTTTGCGGGTCAAGCAGTTGCTTGTATCAAAGATTTGGGATTAGATGTCGAGAAAGTCAATGTCAATGGTGGTGCTGTTGGTTTAGGGCATCCTCTTGCAGCAACAGGTACTAGATTAGTACTAACTTTAGCGCATGAGTTAAAGAGATGTGGTGGTAAATTTGGCGTTGCAACAGCATGTATTGGTGGCGGACAAGGTATTGCAATGATTATCGAATCAATTTAGATTACCATTGCTAGAATCTCTTGGATGTACTTGAACATACTAATACTAATGACTAGTATAAACAGACCAGTAATTAGTTTTACAGGTAAGTATTTTATCGCATATTCAGCACCAGTAAAAGATAAACTCATAACTAATAATGGTACAAATATCCCCATTGTTGTGGCTTCCTCTATCAAATTGCTAACGTTACCATCGATTAATGAGTGAGAAATTATTGCTGTCGGAACAATCATTACCGCTAGCATGAATGCTGTACCTGCTGACGATTTGCTATCTAATCCTCCATAATTCCTATTCATAGTTACAAAAATCCCTCCCCCTCCTATTCCAAGAAGTCCTGATGACATACCTCCCATGAAAATTCCAGTCAGCCAATATTTTTCATTCATTTCTCCTATTGCTTCTCCTGTTATATCTTCTTTAGATAAAATCCTAAGTGCGGCTTTATAGCATATCCAAGAAACAATGATTAATGCAATAATTTTTATCGCAATATCGCTGATATATTCTATTAATAAGAAACCTAAGGTCACTCCAATTATTGCACCAGGAACTCCAAACATCATCCCTTTCTTGGCAATTTCAATATCTCCATGCCCGCCTTTCTTATGGGCGAACTGGCTACCTAGGGACACTGACCATACTAGAATCAAAGAACCTAAGATTGCTGTTTTAATCTCCCAATCAATGATATAATGTAGAATTGGCATAAAAATAATACCTCCTCCCAAACCTAGTGGTGAAAAAATAATTGCAGTGGAAAAAATTAGAATTAAAGCAAAAATTGTACTTGGTTCCATGTAAAAATCTCCTTATTTTATTATTATGAAAAAATCACTATTGCCAAATAACTACTAATTAACATACAAACTGTTGCAATCAAACCTACTATTAATACAGGTCCTCCAGCATCTTTCATACTTTCTTTATTTATGAAAAATCCAACTGATGTAAGTAAAGGGAGTAGCAATATTTTACCTATGGAGGCCAGTTGATTGGAAATTTCTGTAGGCATAAACCATGTTGATAATATTGCAGTTATGATGAAACCAGGTACGAAATATGGAATTGTACCGATCTTAAATTTCTCACCTTCCAACTTTGCTTTATTATTCGCTATTATTGCACATAATGGGACTATTATGACCAATAGTGAGACTCTCGATAATTTTGCTGTTGTAGCTATCAC
>DAFS01000060.1:17268-50457 GCA_002495525.1 Euryarchaeota archaeon UBA89
GTCAAATTCAATAATTTTGATAGAACTGGAATTATGAAAAATGTAATCAAACCTAATAAATTAATTATTGCAAGTATTACCCCTACTTTTTCTTCCTTTAATTTCAGCCCAGGAGATACGGCTATGACTGCACTGTTTCCACAAATTGCCCCACCAGTTCCGAGTGCCAAACTAGTTTCTAAATCTAATTTCATATATTTTCCAATAAAGTAACATGCCATGAAGCTAGTTATTGCTGTGATAATAACTACAATTAGTCCAAGATATCCTATATCCGAACCAAAGAAAGATGTTAAATTCAAAGCAAAACCAAGTAGAATTATTGCTAAGGGCATCATTATTTTAATCATCCATTTCCCTCCTTTTTCTATGTTAGGTACAAGATTCGCTGACAATGCACCTAAAATAAGCGCCAAAGTACTGGCTCCAATTTTAATGTCTAAATCGATAAAAACATTATTCATTGAGTAGGCTATAATACTAATTATTATAGAACAAATTATTCCAATTTTCCTACTCATAATATCACTTTAAATAAATCCTGATGTAATCAGAGCTATCGCCAGAATACTACCCGCAGACGAGCCTAGATTGCCGAATATTGTAACCATCAGTACTCTACCAACTTTATTTTTGAAGAAAATACTGTATAAACTTGAAAACTCAAGAAAATCATAAGCATCTTTTCCAGTAGGTGGCGCCATTTTTAATTGAGTATAGCCTGCAAACCATCCCGCTGCAAGACTTGGGTTTAGAGATGTAATCGGTGATGCTATTGCGCCAACTAATATTGACATTGGATGACCTCTAGCTAGTAGAACTCCCAAACCTGCTAAAAATGAATTTAAAATCAGCCAAATCGAGATTGAATCTAATAACTCAGAAATATCTCCCTCATAGATACTTTTCCCGATCATTAATGCTAAGAATATAGGAATTGTAGTCATTAAATATTTAGGCCAGCTCGGTTTTTTTGGTTGCTCGTTTAATTTAGTAAGTTTAGAAGTAGTCTCTAAAGATGGTTTTTTTAAATTTATTTGTATTCCTTTTAAGTGTCCTGCACCAACTATAGCTAAAATTTTTCCTTTTCCTCGTATCTGCTGAATTCGTCCACTTAAAAATTCGTCTCGTTCATCGATCAGAACCTTCCCTGCATTTGGCGCAATTTTGTATACGTCTTCCATCATATTAGACAGTAAATCACTATCTTCGAGTAATTCTTCCAAATCAAAATCATCATCATTTTCATCGGATAATAATGCATCAAAAACTCTAAATTTCTCAAAAAAACCCATGCTATGCCAGGCTCTCCTTAGTGTAATAACTACATTCCTATCAATTAATTCAAATGGTATTTTTTCTTCTTCTGCAATATTAATTGCAGCCAATAATTCTGCACCCGGTTTTTCTCCAGTATCGATCCCCATCTTTCTTTGTTGAACAGATAATGCGGATTGAAGAAAAATCATCCCAGCTTTCCCATCACTAATGATTTTTAGTAAATCTTCATTATCTATTCCTTCAGGTTTTTTCAATGCCGATAATCTCGAATCACATAACTCTACAGCGATAACATCAGGATTGAAATCTCTAATTTGTTCTCTGACAAGATCAACTGAGGTTTTGCTTACATGGGCAGTTCCTAATAAACGAAGATTTTCATCTATGTCAACTATATTCTTAGTGATATTAGTCATTATAGATCCTCCAAAGATGACATTGCGCGAAACAAGTCTGCATGTTCTGCGACATCATGGACCCTGATGATATCTACGGCTTTTAATTTCGACATTGCTGCTATTCCAAGAGTTCCTGCTAATCGATCTCTTGCTTCAATTCTACCCAACAATTCAGAAAACATACTTTTCCTACTTACTCCCCACATTAGTTTTATGTTGCTCAGGGGGATTATTTCTCTACCAGATTTTAACAGTAATAGATTATGTTCTAATGATTTACCGAATCCGATTCCAGGATCTACAATTATTCTTTCCTGATTAATTCCTTCCTCAAGGAGTAAACTTACTTTTTCATTCAATTTCCTTCTTACTTCCATTACAACATCATCATATTGAGGATTATTTTGCATATTCTCTGGTAAACCTTTCATGTGCATCAAACAAATACAACAATCACTTTGTTTTACTACATTAATCATATTTTGATCACTAAGTGCAGATATATCATTAATCATATCTGCTCCTTCTTCCAAAGAAAGTGCGGCGACTTTCGCTCTTCTAGTATCTACAGAAATTCCAACTTTAGGAAATCTTTTCCTCAATTCTCTAATCACTGGAATTACCCTGGATATCTCCTCCTCTTCCTTTACTGGATTTGCACCCGGCCTAGTCGATTCCCCTCCAATATCTAACCAATCTGCTCCATTTCTAATCATTGACTCCGCAATCTTAATCGTTTCAGATATGTTATTACTCCTTGAATCTTCAAAAAATGAGTCTGGAGTGATATTTAGTACACCCATAATCCTTGGAAAACCATCTTCCCGGCGAACTATCAAGGGTCTCCAGTCAGGCATGTTAGCACTTCGATTCTACCAATCCTTTATGATGTGATGTAGTGGCAATCCAACGATGGTTATAGGGGACGATACAGTTAGTGACAGTTTATCTACTGTCAATCCAACCTCTTCCAGTATCCCAAATGATGACTCAATGAATCAATCATCATTGGAGATGATGGAGTCAATTATTCAAAGGCTTCAGCCTCAAAACAGGCATGATATTAGAGATATGATTTTTCAGCGAGGAAGAATTTCTGGAGCCATGCTTATTATGGCAATTTTACTTTGGTGGATTTCGGTCGAGAAAGGAGCAGAGAGATTAGGAGATTCAGCTATACCAATTTCTCAATTAGGTGCTTTTGAGTTTGCAGAATTAAGTTTGATAGTTCCAAGTATCGCCTTACTTGCTACCTTAGTTATGTCAATCGGTAGAGAAAGAGGTAATGCAGTATTATCTAATTTAGCAGGTATTTTAGTAATTCTTGGTGTGTTTTACATTCTTGAACCATTTGGTAATTTGGTATTAGGAACTGGTGAAATGGATGTACAAAATGCTCTTTTTGCCAGTGGAAGGCTCACTTTGTTAGCATTACTACTTCATTTCGCAACAAGATTTTTCTTCGAGGCATTACTACTTCAATGGGTTAGAACTTGGTTATTATCAAATGATGTAGATATTTTCTCTTCAAGTACCCAAAATATTCCTGAGGGTCATACTGATGAAGAAGTTCCTCTCGCATAAGAAACGTGAACGGTGACAAAATCCCTTATGTTAGTGTCCTGCGGTTAGGTCATAGACGAGATAGAGACAAACGTATCACCTCACATTTAGGATTGACAGCAAGAGCATTTGGAGCCGATGAGATACATTTAGCAGGTGAAGAAGATCCATCCGCTTTAGAAACTTGGAAATCAGTTACAAAAAGATTCGGTGGTAATTTCAAATGTTTTTATGAAAAAAATCCACTAAGGTTTTTGCGTAGATTTTCAAAAAATTCAGGTGATGGGAAACCAGGAACAATTATTCATCTAACAATGTATGGAGAAACTTGGAAAGATGAATTGCCTAAAATTGATTTATCTAGACCAATGGTTATTGTGGTTGGTGGTACTAAAGTCCCCGGCGAAGTTTACCGTTTGGCAAGGCATAATATTTCCGTTGGCAATCAACCTCATTCTGAGGTGGCTGCATTAGCAATATTTCTTGATTCTTTAATTGGTGATATCGAAGAAGAAAAATATTTTTCTGGTGGTGAAATTAAGGTGATACCAAATGGTAAAAGAAAACAAGTAATTACTTTTGAAGAAGAATAACTATTTTTCCAATAAAATCTGATTTCTTATAGTCAACGATTAATAATCGCGTTCTGGCAGTATTAATGATGTCGGAGTCGACACCGGGTAGAGGATTCACTCCCGGTGCTGATATTTTAGGTGTTAAAGAACCACCAACATTCACCGATGCCGCTGATATTCTTATTGATTCAAAGGAATTACAACCACCGAGCTTAGAACAGGGTCTTTTGATATTAGCAGACGGTACTCGCTTCAAAGGGCAATTATTTGGTGCCGAAACCATCGCAATGGGTGAACTAGTATTTACTACAGGGATGTGTGGATATCAAGAAAGTCTAACTGACCCATCATTCGCGGGGCAAGTCTTGACTTTTACATGGCCTCTCCTAGGAAATTATGGGATTCATACTTGTGGCTCTGAGTCATCATCTGTCTGGCCTAGGGGTGTCGTTTGTAGAGAGTTGATGAAAATACCTGATCATCGTGATTCGATAGGTAGCGTTCATGACCTCTTATTGTCTCATGGTGTACCTGGGATTGAGGGAATTGATACCAGGTCATTGACAAGAAGAGTCAGAGAGCACGGAACTGTGTTATGTGTATTCGGTCCAGTTGAAAAAGAGCAAGAATTGATTGAAATTTTAGAAAACCTTTCACCTCCAGACCATTCGGATTTAGTTGCTGAAGTAACTTGTTCTAAATCAATAATTTTGAATGAAGGAGCTACGGATGTAGATGGTAATCCTCTTCCTCGTCTCGCTGCAATTGATTGTGGTATTAAATTTAATATTTTAAGAGAATTATGTACTCGATTTGAAGTTGTTTGGTGCCCCGCAAATATGAAATTCGACGAAATAATAGAGCAATGGTCTCCTGATGCCTTTTTCTCATCAAATGGCCCTGGTGATCCAGCCCATCCAGGTTCAGCTACAATAGCGAGGGAAACATTAGCATCAGCCGTTAGGAAAGATTTTCCAGTGATGGGGATATGTCTTGGGCATCAATTAATGGGATTAGCAGCAGGTCTCAGGACCTACAAATTGAGGTATGGGCATAGGGGAGCCAATCAACCAGTAATGGATTTAGAAAGTAAGAGAGTTTACATCACAAGTCAAAATCATGGTTTTGCTGTTGAAGATCCTGAACAAGGTATGCTTGCACCTCATCCAAGTGGTGCATGTTCTGAAAAAGGTGCGAATGTTCTTGGTGCGGACTTCAAAGTTAGATATATCAATTCTAATGATAGAACTGTTGAGGGTTTAGACTTGGTTGGTAAATCTTCGTTTACAGTACAATTCCATCCAGAAGCTCGGCCTGGTCCATTAGATGCGGCTCCATTATTCGATAGATTTTCAGATGTAGTAAATAAAAAAATTCCTACAAACAAAATCGCTAGAGCACTTAGAGGTGATAATTAGTGCCTCGAAGAGATGATTTGGAAAGAATAGTAATTCTTGGAAGTGGGCCAATTCGAATTGGTCAAGCGGCTGAATTTGATTTTTCCGGCTCCCAGGCTTGTAGGGCTCTTAGAGACGATGGATATGAAGTGATTCTGATAAATTCAAATCCTGCTACTATACAAAACGATCCCGAAATGGCTGATAGAATATACATTGAGCCATTATTACCAGAAGTGGTTAAGCGTATTTTAGAAATCGAAAAACCTGATGCAATTCTTGCAGGTATGGGTGGCCAAACAGCTTTGAATATAGCCATGGCTTTGGCACATGATGGTTCATTAGATGAATTAGGGGTTGAATTAATTGGCTGTAACTTAGCATCAATTGATGAAGCCGAAGATAGAGACTTGTTCAAAAAAGTCTGTGAAGAGATTGACCTTCCTGTCTGTAAAGCAATAGCTTGTGATTCTATTGATGAAGTAATTCAAGCGGCAAATACATTGGGTGTTTTCCCTCTCCTAATCAGACCTGCATTTACATTAGGAGGGCTTGGTGGTGGAACCGCATTTAACATGGGGGAATTAGTGGAAATTGCTAGTCAAGGAATTTTACATTCTGCAATAGGTCAAGTATTGATTGAAGTCAGTATTCTAGGATGGCAAGAACATGAGTATGAGGTAATGAGAGATGATGCTGATAATGCGATTATTGTATGTACTATGGAAAATTTAGACCCTATGGGGGTTCATACCGGAGAATCAGTAGTTGTTGCACCGCAACAGACTCTTTCAGATAGAGATCATCAGAAATTGAGAAATGCTGCTCTAAAATTAATCCGGAGGTTGAATATCAAAGGAGGTTGCAATGTTCAATTCGCTGTGGATCAAAGTAATGGAGAATACCGAGTAATAGAAGTCAATCCAAGAGTTTCTCGTTCTTCCGCTTTAGCGTCTAAAGCTACTGGCTATCCAATTGCTAGGATGGCCGCATTAATCGCAGTAGGGTATACTCTTGATGAACTCCCGAATCCTATTACTGGTGAAGGTACGACTGCAGCTTTTGAACCAACTTTAGATTATTGTGTAGTAAAGATTCCTCGATGGCCATTTGATAAATTTAGAACCGCAGATAGGACAATTGGTACATCAATGAAATCCACAGGTGAAGTTATGGCAATAGGTCGTTGCTTTGAAGAGGCTTTTCTTAAAGCATGGGCGAGTTTAGAATATGGCCAACCACACCCTCGGCCACTGACATTGGCAGATGCATCAGGAGGTGAGACAATGGATGAAAGGGCCTCACAACCCTTGCCAGAAGCGATGCTGGTTGATTGGTTAAGAATCCCTACTGATAGAAGAATGGGCGCACTTTTTGAGGCATTTAGAAGAGGTTATTCAATTGAAGATGTCCGTGATTTGACTGGAGGAGTAACTCGCTGGTTTTTACATCGTTTCGAGAAAATGGCAGCGGTAGAAACTGAAATTAGAGCTGCAGGTGAATTAGGAATGACTCCCTCTGACATTCAATCAGAAGAGATGCGTTATTGGAAAGGATGTGGTTTTACAGATTTACATATTGCGGATGCATTATCGGGTTTTCCCGTAGCTGGATTTAAGCAATTATCAGTTGGCAGAGATGAATTTGCAGTTACAGCACGTAGACATGAACTTTCCATACATCCAAGATTTAGAATGGTAGATTCATGTGCTGCTGAATTTGCTGCAGTTACTCCATATTATTACACAACTTATGAGTGCGGTTCTGAATCAATAGGTATTGATTATGTTCCAAATCTCAGCATTAGTAAGAAGCGAAGAATAGTAGTAATCGGCTCAGGACCTATCCGTATTGGACAAGGAATAGAATTTGATTATGGATGCGTTCATGCAGTTGGTGCAATACAAGATTTAGGTCATGAGGCAATTATAATTAATAACAATCCTGAAACGGTTTCAACTGATTTTGATACCAGTGATAGGCTATATTTTGATCCACTAACATTAGAATCAGTCAGTGAAATATTACTCCGCGAAGATGCTCATGGTATTTTATTGCAATTTGGGGGCCAGACCGCAATCAACCTTGCTTTACCACTTTCAAATAATTTACCACATTTATCCTCTATGGGTCTTGATATAGTTATGGAAGGAACTACTCCCGAAGCAGTCGATGAAGCTAGCGACAGAGAGAGATTTGAATCATTCGCTCAAAGAAATGACTTGAGAATGCCTAACGGAATGACAGCGTCTAGTCCTGACCAAGTTCGTGAGGCAGTAAGAGAAATTGGTTATCCAGTACTTATCAGGCCATCTTACGTACTTGGTGGTAGAGGGATGGAAATTCTTTCTTCAAATCGTCAATTAGAATCCTACATGCAGGACGCTTTCCTTTCTCCGGAAAGACCTTTGCTAGTAGATGAATATCTTGGTAATGCAATAGAACTCGACGTAGATGCAGTTTCTGACGGTAGAGAAGTTTTGGTGGGTGCAATAATGGAACATTTAGAAGAAGCAGGCATCCATTCTGGAGACTCAACTTGCTTTATACCTCCACAAAATGTTTCTGATGACGTATTGAAACAAGTTGATGATTGGACTAGAAAGATTGGAATAGAGCTAGGAATAGTCGGTTGTTACAATATTCAATTCGCAATTAGAGATAAGACATTATATGTTTTAGAAGTCAATCCAAGAGGTTCTCGAACATTCCCATTCGTAGCAAAGGCTACTGGAGTTCCCTTAGCAAGAATTGCAGCAATGGTAGCTTTAGGTGAGAAATTATCCGATCTGAATATTCCTGAACGCCAAGATGAGGCTGTGTGTGTTAAGGCACCGGTGTTTCCTTTCATTAAACTTAGAGGACTTGATCCTGCTCCTGGGCCTGAAATGAAGTCAACTGGAGAAGTAATGGGCAGTCATGAAAGAGCATCTGCTGCTTATCTTAAAGCACGATTAGCCACTGAATCGCCAGTACCTACAGAAGGAGGAGTTTATATCACTGTAAAAGATACAGATAAAGAATCAATAATTGTTCAGGCTAAGTCATTGATTGAATTAGGATTTAAGATATATGCTACTAGAGGTACAGCCAGTGTTCTCCGCGATAAAGGGGGGTTAGATGTTGAAACATGCTACAGGATTACTGAAGGTCTAACTCCGGATGCTTTAGACTTGATGAGGCAGGGTAAAATTCAACTAATTATCAATACTCCTAGGAATACTGGCGGTGCTGTTCTTGATGGAAATATGATGAGAAGATTAGCAGTTGAACTCAACATTCCATTTGTTACCACTATGGCAGGTGCAAGAATGGAAGTTCTAGCCATAGCAGAAGCAATGGATGGAATACCTGAACCTAGATTATTGAATATTCGCTCACTTTAGTTTTCTATTAAAACCATACTAATATTTGGAGAATAGCGATTTCCTTAATTACCTAGAATTATCGAAGTAAGTTATGCTGAGTTTGAAAGAAATACCAGGAGTTGGTGATTCTCTAGCTGAAAAATTGATATTTGAAATAGGTTCTTTGGTAGATGTAGAACGTGTAATTAACGATGGAGATGTAAGTGCACTCTCTAGTATCGAGGGTATCTCTCCTCAAAGAGCAGTCAAATTAATCAATTTAGCTAATAATAATTGTAGTGATATTACTACTACTGATGAGGGAAAAAAATTACATAAAGATTTAATCAATAATATTTCGGAATACGTCATTACTAGATCTGCAAGAGAGAGAATTACAATATTAAATCCCCTACCTCGTAATAGTATAGTCGAGATTGAATCTAGAAGAAATAGGTGTATAAATGCTATTAAATTCATAAATCAGAGCGATTCATCTTTCAAATTATGGAAGAATTATATCTCTGGTTTATGCTACACTAGGGAGCCAACTTCTAGAATTGATAGAGTAATCGTGGTTCCAAATACTACTGAACTTGAAAATTTGAAACATGTAGAGAAAAAATGTAGAATTTTAGTCCGATCAGATAATGAGATTTGGAAAGATTATTTGGGCCTTAATAGGGTAACTTGGATTGGTAAAGATGGACCAGATAAATTACCTAACGGGTGGATAACTGGAAAAACAAGTGATACATTATATGATTTAGTCCCAGAAGTTCCTCTTGAATGGCTTAAGATAAATAGAAATAATTTATCTATTTTAGCAGATTTATATGATCAAGTATGGCCAATTAATCATATTGGAGAAGAAATTTCTGAGCACTTAGAAGGACTCGAAGGATTAACATTATTATTACAATCTTTAGAGAATGAGTCAACTAATATTGAGAATCTTGAAAGATTACGTGATAATTTATGGAGTCAAGTGAAGTCTATAGAAGAATCTGTAAATGATGCAATTGTTTCTGGTACCTCTCAATCTAAATTATCATTTGATGGAGATGAAGTACTTTCATATTATTCTGATATTTCGGGTCTAGAAAGAAGATTGAAGAGTACTATTGCGGATACTATCGATTTTGCACTACAAGAAGGTAAAAGGAAAATATCATTATATCTCGAAAGTTCTGATATAGATCTACCAAATGATATTTTTTCTAGTGAATATCCGTGTGTAGTCAATAAGGACGCATTAGAATTAATAGACGATGCTCTAGAAAATGCAATTAAATCTGAAAGAAGTGATGGCGAGATTTCCATCGCAAATTCGACAGTTAATATAATGAAAAAATCCCGAAAGGCAATCTCAAAATTTATTGAAATTGATATGTGGTTAGGTGTTGGCCAATGGGCAATTTCCAACAAATGTACTATGCCCCAGATCTCTTCTGAATATCCGGGAGTATGGATGAAAGATGGGCGGCATCTACTATTAGGTTGCGAATCTGATCCTGTTACTTATGGTATAGGTGAAGTATCACCAGAAGGAGAAAAAGAGAGAATTGCATTACTTTCAGGAGCCAATTCTGGTGGTAAGACAACTCTTCTAGAGACACTTGCAACAATGATTCTTCTTTCTCATACCGGACTTCCTGTGCCAGCATGTAATGCAAATATTGGTCTTCTTGATGAACTCCATATTCTAGCGAAAGTTTCTGGAACACAATCTGCTGGTGCTTTAGAAAGAACGTTAAACAAATTAGCAGATGTATTAGTCTCTAACGAAAGAAAAATAATTTTAGCTGATGAATTAGAAGCAATAACAGAACCTGGCGCGGCATCGCTGATTCTAGGTGGACTGCTTAAATCATCTAAACATAATCTTGATACTAATATATTGTTAGTCACTCATATAGGAAATTCGATTTCAGAGGTGATGGGGGGAGATGTAAGAATTGATGGTATAGAAGCCCAAGGTCTCGATGAAAATATGGATTTAATTGTTGACAGGAATCCTAAAAGAAATCATCTTGCTAGATCTACACCTGAGTTGATTGTTAGAAGGCTTGCTTCTAGATCAAAAGGCCCTACATCAGAGATTTTCACTAGTTTATTACAAGGATTTTGAAAATATATCTAGCGTGATTTTCTTACCAACTTCATTCATTATCGAAGCAATTCTAGGTCCATATTCAGAACCCAAAATTAGGATATAAAGTGCAATATATGCGTCTCTTCTATTAAGTCCAATATCAGATGAAACGGACCTGATATTTTCATTAATTTCTTTTTCATTCCAATCAATTTTTTCCAATCTAGAAAATAATAAATTTAAAAAGTCACTCTGTTCATTACTGATTTTATTTCTATTCTCTTCGCTAATTGATTCTTGAATCTTAATTCTAGCATCTTCTGGAAAATGTCTACTATCTATCCAGTGCCTCATTCTTGAAAGCCTATTAATTAGGACTTCGTTAGGTTCTCCATCAAGATGTTTACTTCTTTTCAATGAGTCCCATATGTCTTCATCGTTAGATTTTATTTGAGCTAACATTGCCAAGTGTCTAAATGAAACTCCAGCGGTGGATAAAGTAGCATCCTCACCTCTTCTCACTTGACTCAGTCTTAATGCACCAAGTGCTGTATCTCTAGCTACCTTTTTCTTTTTATTCAATTCTTTATGTTCCGGAGGGTTAGAAACTAGTCTTTCGTATTCGTCTGCAGTTTCAAAGAGCGATGGGCCTGTATCAAAATCAATATGTTTCTTAATTTTAGTTCTTGCAATAACGTATCTCAATATTTCTGGTGGTACTAAACTCAGAGCTTCTACAGGCCCGATTGTATTTCCACTTGAACTTGACATCGGTCCGGACCCCTTCAGTTGAATCCATTCATAGACCATTTTATCCGGTGGCTCACTACCAAGTATTCTACAAATCGGAATTCCAGTATCGAAACTACCGCCCGCTGCCCCATGATCTTTACCAGCCGGTTCACAAGTTATTCCATGAACTCCCCATTTTGCAGCCCAATCTACTCTCCAAGGCATTTTCCCTTCAGCCTTCCTAATATCTGATTTCCCATCAATTCCATAACTGTCTGTCCAATAAACATACGGTTTTTCATATCTTGTTATTACTACTCCATCCATACTCCCATCACTACCAATAGGGTTGTATGGGTACCATTTTTCAGGTAGTTCTCTACTCGAAATTTCCTCAATAACATTGCGTATTTCTACTCTATTCGTTATTGCAAGGTCTATTTTTTCTGCAAATTCTCCATTTTCATATGTCTCATGATTCATTACCACTATTGGATTTACTCCAATTTGTTTTAATGCTTCCAGAAATGGATTTAAGAAATGGTTTGCATAATTATCTCCATTATAATTTGGAGTCCCATCAGGATTCGGAGCAGGAATGTTTGCCAATGGGAAGCCTATGTATTTCTCATAATCTTCTGAGAGGAAATCATATACTCTCCTCAGAGGATCCATTGAATCAACTATGAATATATATTCTGATTTTTCTCCAGCATCTAGACATGCTCTATGAATCATCTCAGCAGTCAAGATTTCTCTGAGATGACCTATGTGGAACTCTCCTGATGGCGTAATTCCAGAAGCTATGACTTGTGAGTCATTTTTCTCAGATAGCCGCTGTGCGGTATGATCTGCCCAATGCATAATCCTACCTCATACTGTAACTACTCTAACCAACCCTCTAAGAGGTACACCCTCAATTGCATTAGCTTCTGATTTATTTGCCAGCACTAGGCAGAGTTTGACCTCAGCACCTGCATTTCTAAGATTTTTAATTGTCTTTTTCAAAGTTGTACCTGATGAAACAACATCGTCAACTACAATTACCTGTTTACCAGACACAGAGGCAAATATTTCAGAAATATGTGCTCCTTCTTCTTCACTTATTGAACGAGTCACAGCTAAATCTAAATCTAATTGTCCAGCAATTGCTTGAGCAAATGGTATCCCATTAATACTAATTCCAACAATAGTATCTATTTCATCTCCGATTTCTTCTTCTATGATGTCCGCAAAAATGTATGATATTGCTTCGATTCTACTGGCCTTTACTGCTACAGATCTCCAACCTACTTGTACATCAGTTGGTCTATCATCAGATGTTGTATTATTGGAGTATTCTTCTGTGGATAACCATTGAATTGTTGTTTGAGATAATGACAGTTCGTCAGCAATCTGCTGTGTGTTTAAACCGTTACTACGATGTTGTTTTACTTTGGCTCGAAGCTCGTCTACGCTTAGTGGCATTAAATAGTCCTAGAATCCCGTCCTGTATCAAGCCATCGGATGAAAACTATCTATTTTATTGGTATTTTTTGGTTAAAACCTTCCTGTAGAACCGAAACCACCTTCTCCTCTTTCTGTTTTACCTAGATTTTCCATACTAACTTCGATAAATTCAGATTTTGGTATTGGAGTGATTAACAATTGTGCAATCCTTTCATTTTTCTGTATCAAATAAGAGTCCCCTTCTCCTATCCATGTCATCAATACAAAAAGCTCCCCTCTATAATCTGCATCAATTGTCCCAATACTATGTGGGAGGATTAAGCCTTTTTTTCCGAGAGACGAGCGAGCTCTCACCTGACCTTCAAATCCTTCAGGTATAGCAACATGTAATCCTGTTCTAACCATTGTACTACTTCTGCGCTTCACTGTAGTGTCTTCAAGTGAATATAGGTCCCATCCTGCCGCATGAACGCTTCCTTTAGTAGGTAGCAATGCATCTCTATGTGTTCTTGCGACTTTAACCTCAATTACTTCGCTCATGATATTCGCTAAGTAAGGAGGCATTTTACGCTTATCACTGGAGTTTCCGAGTCGGTGGGGTGAAAAGGGGGGGTCTTCTCGCGAGGCTAATGGTAGACTTCGAGTACGAATCATTGCTAGAAAAAGCACGCGAACGTATTCCAGATAATATTAGTCAAAGATCTAGATGGACAATGCCTGAACCAGAGATATTAATCGAAGGTAATCAAACTATTTTAAGAAATTTTGCTGCAATAGTCGACGCAATGGATAGAGACGCAAATCATGTGTATCAGTTCCTAATTAATGAACTTGGAACTTCAGGAACTAGGGAACAAGTAAGGGTATTATTCAAGGGAAGGGTGCCTCCAAAGAGGATTAAAGAAAAGATTGTCTCATACGTCAAATCCTATATTTTGTGTGGTCAATGCAGATCTCCTGATACTCGATTCATAAAAGAAGAAAGAACTACTTTACTGAAGTGCCAAGCATGTGGTGCTACTAGACCTGTTAAGCTTTAGAGAATGAGTAGGGACAATTTTCTTAATTCACTTTTTAGGTGAGAAATCTAGTAAAACTTTACCTTTATTTTTTCTTTGATGCATATGTTTTTGAGCGTTTGAAACTTCTTCAAATCTCCATACTGAGTCAATAATTGGGTCAATATGGCCTTTCTCTAGTAGCCTCCCTAATTCCTTGAGATGACTTCTAAAAATTTCTTCATTATCCATCCTTCCCATATGTACTCCAAAAATTGCCTTATTTGAATTCATCATTTTCATTGGATTAAATTTTGGTGTATTTATCACCATCCTCAAAGCTGCTATTATTGATCTTTTTTCTTTAGGTACTGCAGATGATGCGCCAAAACAATGTAGTTTACCCCCATTTCTTAGTGAATTATAAGATCTCATTAAGTGTTTACCTGCCACAGGATCAATTGCTTGATGAACTCCTTTACCATTGGTAAGTTTTTTACATACTTCAACAAAATCTTCGCTATCTCTATCGACAAAATACATCCCCAAAGATTCTACAAATTCTTTTTTCGATTTCGAAGCTGTCCCTATAATCAATTCCGCACCGAAAGATTTGCAAATTTGTGCTGCTGCGGTTCCAACGCCTCCTGCTGCATGGTGAATTAGTACTGAATCACCTTCTTTGATTCCTCCTAAATATACTAGCATATGGTAAGCCGTACCGTAAGTTACCGGTATTGCTGCTGCTTGATCAAAACTTACATTATTCGGAATTGGTATTATTCTATTTGAATTAATAATCACTTCCTCTGCATAGCCTCCAAATCCAGTCATCGCAATCACTCTATCTCCAATTTTTAGATTTTCAACATCACCCCCCATTCCAATAATAATTCCTGAAATTTCATATCCTGGCGTGAATGGAAAATCAGGATTACTGCCATAAAGTCCTTGCCTCATCATTAAATCTGCAAAATTTATTCCTGCTCTGTAAACTCTTACTTTAACTTGACTTTCAACAGCTTCTTCCAATTTTTCAGTTATTATCTCTATCGAATCAGGCCCTCCGACTTTTGGATAAATCACTTTTTTCATATAATCACCATCTTAAGGGAGGTATCTTCTTATTTCTGAGACCTTCTTTTTCTTTTTTTTCGGTATGTTTTGAGGATAGCCAACTTTTAGAAAACCTATGATTTTATCTAACTTTTTATCAATTCCTAATTTATTGTAAGTCATTGAATGTCTGGTAATACCACCTGTGCTCCATTGTGAGCCAATTCCCATACCCCAAAGCGACAGAACAAGATTATGTAAAGAACAAACTGTAGCTGCATAGTCTTCCTCTTCCCGGAGTGGATCTTCAGGAGTTAGTTTTGTCGATATAGCTATAATTACTGGAACCTCCATTATCTTAGAAACAGCTCTATTTACTGAAGATATTATATCCTCTTCTTTGTTACTTATAGCCTTATTTTTAGCCAATAAAATTACAGTAGGCAATAATTCTTTTCTCGTTTCATTACCTAATACATAAAAATTCCATGGGTGTGTTTGCTTGTGGCATGGGGCATTACTAGCCGCTTCAAATGCAATATCCAAATCTGATAATTCCACTTCTTGTTCGGTGAAATTGTAAATACTTCTTCTACTATTCAGAAGATTCTGTATAGCACTCATATGAATTCCTAATCCAGACAATCAAATTTCGCTGCAAGAATAAAATCTGATTCTACCAATCCATCTATTTTATGTGTAAAAATCTTTATTTTGACTCTCCCCCAACCTAATTCGAAATCAGCATGATGATTTTGTTCTTCACAAATAGAACCTGTTATATTTGTAAATTCCAAAGCCTCTTTGAAATCTTTAAATTTCCATTCTCTTTGTAAATGATGATTATCAATAATTTCCCATTGAGGATTAAGTTTAGTGATTAGTTTTTCCATTTCATTTTGACTGAGAGGGGGTACCCCTCCTTGACAAGGTATACAAATTTTTGATGCTAATTCTGAGTTATCCATTTTAATCCCACACATGATTGTCGTCTCTACCTTCAACTTGTCTTTCAGCCTCTTCATGTAAATTAGAGCGACGCCTAATTTCTTCTTTTTCAAAGGTAAGAAGTTCTTTGTCTTCGATATACGGTTTTCTTAGATGAGTTATTAATCTAAGTTCTACAATGACATCTCTAGCAATAGAACGAAAATCTCCATTTTCATCCCAAATTTCTATGACATTCCTTGATGTTCCTACCAACATACCTCTGATATACGGTTCTGAGTTTTTGGGAAGTGCTCTCGAATCTAACAAAATTTCTATCAAGTCGTCTTTTCTCAACCCAGATTTTCTTCCAATCAATGGGCCCAGAAATATGTCCTCGAGTTCTGATAATTTCGGTCCCCCATATTCTTGATGAATTTTTGTAGCCCAATCAGGCAAACCGTCGATGTCTTCTGCACTCCCCTCTGCACTCATACCTCTCGGTCAACTATGTCATAGAAAAGCCAACGGGTTCTAAGATTATAATTTTAAAAACTCAAATGACTGCTTATTTGAAGTGGGATGGTATAGGCGCTAGGTCTGGGTGAGACCATGGCAATACCACAATGGAGAAGTATTCCTACCGTACTTTACCCTCAAGAAATCTTGGATAAAGCATTTAGAAAAGCTTCCAAACAATCTGATTTAGTCGAAGATCCAGATAAATATCATAGAGTTAGGAAGCAAATGGTCAGAATGATACAATCTGCTTCCGATACTATTGATTCAACTCTGAGAAATTGGGTTGATAAATGGCCTAGCCTGAATGCTCTTTCTGAATTTGATAGGGCTTTGATAGATGCCGCGGTAGGGAATGATGATTATCGTAGAAGTCTCGGTGCCATTCAATGGGCAGCAGAAAGAGTAAGTAAAATTTCAGGAGAATCTGAATCAAAAATTCTTCGTTTAAGAGATATAGAAAGTTTCCATGAAGCTAGGCGACATGCGTATGGTAGAATATCTTCTATCGTACATCAAATCTCTCCTCAAATACTATGGCTTGGAGAGGCTAGAGATATATTGAGAAAGTTACCTTCTGTAGATCCGGATGAGCCAGTAATTGTAGTAGCTGGCTCGCCAAATGTGGGTAAATCAGCCCTAATTGGAGCTTTATCTTCTGGAGAACCTGAAGTTGCTGCATACCCATTTACCACTAAACAGTTACATCTTGGACATTTCTTACATAGACGGCGTTCCTATCAAATGGTAGATACGCCAGGATTGTTAGATAGGCCAATGGATGAAAGAAATCTAATTGAAATGCAAGCTATCGCTGCATTGGAAAACATTGGAGATATTCTAGTTGTACTTATAGATGCTAGTGAGTCTGGTGGCTCCTCTTTGGATGAGCAACAGAATCTATTGGATGAGATTAGATCATTAGTTACTGAAAGACCGATACTAGTGGTTTATTCTAAATCTGATATTCTTAAGGAAATACCAGAAGATGCAGAAAATCTTATTTCTACAATCACTGGTGAAGGAATAGAAGAACTACGTGATATACTGATAGATAAAATCGGTGCCGATAAAATCAATAATCCATTAATATTGCCAGAAAATTGGCATATTGAAGATAACTCTCTAGAGCCTTTAGGTACCAGATATGAGATTGAAAAACGAAGAGAAATAGATAATTAGTTTATGTGCCAAGTATGGCCACAGGTCTTACAGTACAAATCATATCCACCGTAAGATTTCTGCAATCCACTAACGTCTATTGTGGTTCCACAGTTCCTGCATTTCTCGCTCATGTTAATCCGAACTCACCAATGTTATTCAATCACTCGATACTTAATTCACTTAACTCTCTCTAAACTTCAAGAAAAATTTCTTTATTGGGAAAGCCATTTCTCCAGCCCCTAAAAATAATGTTAATGATACTAATGCCAAAATAAATTCAACAAACCAATTGAGACTAATTTGAGTACTTGTAGTTAGGGCCTGTTGATCTCCAATATCTGCCCCCTCTCTTCCACCTGTGATTATTCTATAGTCATCCGTCTTAATATTCCAAGTCATTTGACCATCTAGTTCATTTGGACCACCTATAATGATATAATTTTCTACATCTTCAACTGTACATTCAGTCAGCCAACTTTCCTCATCTGGTGGACAAATTTCAGCTGCATCACTATTTACAACTGCAAACCAAGCATCATCAGCTTCTTGCCAAGATATTTGTAAATCAATATCTAGTATGCCAAAAATCGTTGGAGGGGATATCTCTGGTGTCATTGCTATAAGACAGAGATCAGGATCTTCAAATTCGCAAGGTACCATGTCAATAACACTCCTCTCTGATGGAAGATCAATTCCCCTTAAGCTCCCTAATAGTAAGATTACACATAATAATCCTACAAATCCGGGAAGAACGGAGAGTAACCTAACCATCATAATAATCACTACTTAAATCTCTCAATTTAAGTTAACGCTCCCATGAGTTGTAAAATTATTGGTATGATAAAAATAGC
The DNA here is from genome assembly GCA_002495525.1 of Euryarchaeota archaeon UBA89. Taxonomy (GTDB): domain Archaea; phylum Thermoplasmatota; class Poseidoniia; order Poseidoniales; family Thalassarchaeaceae; genus MGIIb-O2. Next base: position 35,621 of record DAFS01000060.1, read on the forward strand.
AACTCCAACATAAAGTAAAATTGAAAGTCTTTTTCTTGATTTCTCTTTTCTTTCTTGATTAATTCGACAGTCATCATCATCGCAGATTAATGAATGATTTCCAAGTGGAATTGGTATTGAACATTCCACGCAGTGTTTGTGTGCTTCGAATAATACACCCTTCCTCGCCTTCTTCCGTTTTCTTGAAACTACAGATTTTTCTTTTGCTTGGCTAGCAGTCGTTGTAGCCATCTTAGCAATCTTTTCTGCCCTACTCATCTTTCCAGCTCCGAAGCAATCCTTGTCCCCTCAAAATCTAATCCTAAAATTGCATGCTTAAATCGTTCAATTTTTCGTCCATCTATTATATTCAATTCAATATTTGCTTTTTTGGCATCAAAAACTGCAACAGGATCTACTACACTCGACTTTCCTGCTTCTTTATGTTCTGCAGGTCCCACAATTTGTTGTAATTCATCATGTGTTAATTTGTCAAATGACTTGGCATTTGGATTTTCTCTGGGGTCTTCATTGAAAACTTTCTCAACATTTGTAGCAATTATACACTTATCTGCATTCACCGCTATCGCTAATCTTGTAGCCACTGCATCAGTGGTATGACCCGGTTCAGTTCCTCCCATTACTATTACAGGCCTTTCTTCAAGTAATTGTACTGCTTCATTAACACTTGATGGTATAATTCCAGAAACAAAGATGCCGGCTTCTGTAAAAGCCTCTCTAATTATTGTAGCATTGAGTCTAGTTGCAGCAATACCAATTTTATCTAAGTGGTAGTCATCATTAATTAATGGTTTAGCTAATGATATTCCTTCTCTTGCCGGAGCACCACCTCCAATCACTAATCCAAACTTGTCTCCTGCAGATACCCGATCCCTAATTAACGAAATTAACTGACTTAACCATACATGTTTCTCTTCTACTTCTGGGCGCAATAAACTACCGCCTATTGCTGCCACAATGATGGTCATCATGTAAACGGAGACACTACTTCTCTATCAATGTCTAGGCTAGGTTAAGGATGAAGGGTTGAAATGCCCGCCTCTTTGCCCATATACGAGGGTAGGCTATGTCAGAGGACTTAGAGATGCAAAAACGTAAACTTCGCGCTCGTAAGACTCTCGAAGAAGTTTCGAAGATGAGAGGTATGGGAACTGAGTTAGTTACTGTAATAATACCTCCTGAGAAGATGTTATCAGATGTTCGTCATCATTTAATTCAAGAGGGTGGGCAAGCAGCTAATATTAAGTCTAAATCTACTAAAAAACATGTTACAGATGCTATAGAATCAGCAGTTTCTACACTGGGGAGATATAAGACTCCTGGGGAAAGAGGAATTGCTTTGTTTGTAGGTCATGTAATAACTGGGAATAATAAAAGTAGATTAATTTCAGTAGTGGTCGATGATCCACCAGAACCTTTTCCTTCGTTCAGATACCGTTGTGATTCTTCTTTCGAAACTTCTCAACTTGAAGATATGTTAATTGATAAAACAGCTTATGGATTATTTGTTATTGACAGGTCTGAATCAGCTTATGGTTTAGCATCAGGAAAAAGACATCATTGTCAAGAGCATATTACATCACAAGTGCCGTCTAAGCATGGTAGAGGGGGGCAATCTGCTCAAAGGTTTGAGAGATTAATCGAAGAAGCAGCTCATAATTTTTTCAAGAAGTCAGCCGAAAGAGCCTGTGCTTACTGGCTACCAATGATAGAAGATCTGAAAGGAATAATCATTGGGGGTCCTGGCGCAACTAAAGATTTCGTTGTTAAAAATAATTATTTCCATCATGAAATTAACAAATTAATTAGGGAACCACATTTTGATGTAGGATATTCAAATGATTCAGGACTAAGAGAACTAATTCAAAGAGCTGGAGGTTTGATGGATCAAATAGAATTGGATGTTGAAAGGCGTTTAGTCGATAATTTCCTTAGAGAAGTAATGCAAACACATCCTAAAGCCACATATGGTGAGATGATGATTAGAGCAGCTCTAGATCAAGGGGCAGTGGCGACGTTATTACTTTCTGAGGGTTTAAGAAAACGTAGAGTAGGATGGATTTGTAAAACGTGTTCTCATGAATGGAGTCAAACACAGAATAGTTTGACAGATACGCCTAAATGCCCTAAGTGTGATTCGGATAAACTTGTTGAAGATCCTGAAAAAACAATGGATCTAATCGATGAACTGACAGAACTTGCATCTCATACATCTGCTAAAGTGATTTTAGTTTCATTAGATACTGAAGAAGGGTCTACCTTGAGTACTTCCTTTGGAGGTATTGCGGCAATGTTAAGATATGCGTGGTCCTAGGTGATTTAATGAGGGAACTTCTTAATGAAATAGTTCCAAGCTTATCAGTTGCTATGGAGAAATTAGAATTAAATCACGATCAATGGGTGAATTTACTTGGTAATTCTACTGATAAATTACATGGCGATATAACTCTGCCTTGTCATACATTTTCCAAAATTTTAAGAAAATCCCCTAATGACATAGCAATAGAAATTGCAAATATTCTTGGTTCTGAATTATCAGAAATTTCAGATATTAATATTGTAAATGGTTTTCTAAATTTCAAAGCAAAAAATTCTTGGATTTCTAAGAAAATTTCCTCTCTTAATTCTGATCCTAGGTTGGGTGTCGAGTTAGAAAATAGCAAAACCATTGTTATAGACTATTCATCGCCAAATATTGCTAAAAGGATGCATGTTGGTCACCTAAGATCGACAGTGATTGGTGACGCATTATCAAGGATATTACTGTTCAAGGGACATAATGTAGTTGGAGAAAATCATATTGGTGACTGGGGTACTCCTTTCGGTATGTTGATAGAACACTTTATTGAATGTGATAACAATAATGTTGGCGATATAGATCTTTCAACTTTCTATAAAGAGGCGAGATATAAATTTGATAATATCGATGATTTTGCTCTCCGTTCAAGAAAAAGAGTTGTTAAACTTCAATCTAGAGATCCGGAAACTATTGATTTATGGCAGAATTTAGTTGATTATTCACTAGTGCATTTTAATTCAGTCTATCAAATGTTAGGTGTTCTTCTCGATGATGATAATTTAGCAGGTGAATCTATGTTCGAGGAACTACTTCCAGAAGTGGTTAAACGTCTTGAGTCTAAGAATTTGATTGTTGAAAGTGAGGGTGCTTTAGTGGTATTCCCTGATGGTTGGTATAATCGTGAAAATGAACCGCTTCCTCTTATTATCCGTAAAGGTGATGGTGGTTACAATTATGCTACCACTGATCTTGCATGTATAATAAATCGTGTTGAATCCATAGGGTGTAATGAGATGCTGTATGTTGTTGGTGCGGAGCAATCACAACATTTCTCGATGGTTTTTCAAGTAGCTAAAGATGCAGAATTCATGGGTGAAGAGATTAAAGCAGTACATGTTCCATTTGGTTTAGTCATGGGTTCAGACGGTAAAAAATTAGCTAGCCGCGAAGGTAAAGCAATTACTCTGAAGGAATTATTAGAAGAATCAGTTACTAGAGCAGAAAAATTAATTCTTGAAAAAAATCCCTCTATGCCTGATTCTGATCGTAGTAAAGTCTCTAGGATGATAGGAATAGGTGCAATAAAATACGCTGACTTATCTATCGATAGAAATAAAAATTATGTTTTTGATTGGAACAAAATGTTATCATTTGATGGAAATACTGCTCCTTATTTACAGTATGCACATGCTAGGATATGTAGTATTTTTCGCAGAACATCTATTTCTCGTGAATCTACAATTGATTCAGAAATCTTAGTAGTAAACGATTTTGAAAAATCTCTTTCTAAGTCCATAATTGGATTTTCTGAATCAATTGATGAGACAATAAATAGTTACAGCCCTCATCGTTTAGCAGTTTATTTACATCATTTAGCGCAAGATTTCGCCTCATTCTATGAGAATTGCCCTGTTTTAGTTTCTGATGATGAGAATACGATGAATAGTAGACTAGCTTTGTGTAATTTAACTGCGAGAACATTGAAGACTGGATTAGGACTTTTGGGGATTGAAACACCTGAAAATATGTAATCAAATAATCTCTTTAACTATTTTCACATTTCCTCTGACGGATTTTATTCTTTTTGATTCAATAATTAAAGTCCAAAATGGTACAAAGTCAACTTCGATTTTTATCCATTCTAGTTTATCTATCAGTTCTTTAGATCTGGGATTATCTAAATTAATTTTATTAACAATAAGATGTTCAACTTTATTATTATTTTTCTCTAGATAGTTCTCAACTTCTCTACAATCTTCACATGATTCTTTAGTTATCAAAAGTAAATAATTAGGTATTCTATTAATCGTCTCCCAATCCTTAATTGATATAATTTCGTTTATTGTAATCAACTCCTGACGATGGTTATCTTTGAATGGCTCTATGCACCCGCGAGTGTATGGTATCAGTAGGCGACACAGCACCTGACTTTACTTTGATGGCGAATGACAGAAATATGGTTACTCTAAGTGACTCAATAGGAAATAAGGTAGTCTTAGTATTTTATCCTGCTGCTTTCACCGGTGTTTGTACAACTGAAATGTGTACTTTTAGGGACTTTATGGCTGATTTTGAAAATGTTGAGGCCGAAGTTCTTGGAATCAGTGCCGATTCTATATTTTCTAATAATGAGTTTTCAAAAACAAACTCAATAGGATTTCCATTGCTTTCTGATGTAAATAGGAGTGCTATAAATTCTTATGGTATTGGTATTGATTTTGTTATGCCAGGATATATCGCTGCTCAGAGGTCTGTGTTCGTAATCAATGAGGATGGAAAAATTGGTTATCGCTGGGTTGCTGAAAATCCAGGTATAGAACCAAATTATCAAGAAATTATTGATTTTTGTAAGAGATAGAGTATCTTACTTTACTTCTTCGCCAGACCATCTTTTACTTAATTCATGTTCAATGTCAAGTTGATCTAGTATTCTCGCCACTACAAAATCAATTAATTCTTCAATGGTACTTGGTTTGTGATAGAATCCCGGACTTGCAGGAAGTATGATAACACCCCAAGTCGACATTTTCGTCATTGCTTCTAGGTGAGCGGTTGCAAAAGGAGTTTCTCTAGGGACTAGAATCAACTTCCTTCTTTCTTTTAGAGCAACAAGAGCACTCCTAGTAGCTAGGTTATCTGAAATTCCAGCAGCAATTTTCCCTATGGTAGTTCCACTAGTTGGACAAATTATGTATGCATCGTATTTTGCAGACCCGGAGGCAGGTTTAGCAGCTAAATTATGATTATCATGTAATGTAACTCCTTTAATCTTAGCTAAATCTTTTGCAGTCATATCACATTCTAAATGTAAGTTGATTGCACCAGTTTTTGTTACTATCAAATCTACCTCCCAAGAAGCATCTGAAAGTGCTTCTACAAGTCGTACAGCGTACTGTGCACCAGATGCACCAGTTAAGGCTACAACAGCGGATGGCATGAAACCCCGTGAGAACATGACATCTTGAAGTATTGCTTAATTTCTACAGACATTATTCAACGCAAATACTAAGAATTCATATTCATCTAAGTTATTATAAATCTGAGCAGAAATACGCATATATCTTCCTTCTGGGTTAGGCCAATACCATACTGGAACTTGTATTTTATATTTATTTAGAAGATCTATATGGATTGAATCAGGTTTATGAATCGAAAGATCTGTAAAATCATCAAAATTTAATTTTATCGTGGCTATGCTTGATAGCATTTCATCTGGACAGGGTGGGGTAATATCTAATTTTTTACAGAGGTATTTTCTTGCTTCTTTAACTAGATTATTATTATGCCTCATTATTTCTTCCCAACTCATCCCCACCATATTACAAACTTCATTGATGACGTATGGGATTACACACCATGCGGATATATCTCTGGTCCCTGTCCAATCGAATTCATGACGGAATCTCGAAGTTCCTTCTAAAGGGGCAGTCATTCCATGGCTAATAGTAAGGGGATGGATAAATTCTTGCATATCTTTTCTTACATGTAAAAAAGCTGAACCTTTTGGCGCACACAGCCATTTATGACAATTACTAGTAGTAAATGATGCTCCAATCTTTTCTAAATCTAGAGGAATCATTCCAATTCCATGTGCTGCATCAAGAAGTACTTTTACACCTTTTTTTTCTAGTAATTCAACTAATTTTTCAAAAGGCATTTTTATACCGGTTGGACTAGTCACTGTATCAATTAATGCTAATTTCGTTCTTTCAGTGACACATCCCATAATCAGTTCAATTATGGTATCTTCATCATTTATTGGAAAAGGTATCTCGCAAGTCACAACTGTAGCATCATTCTTTTTAGCAACAAAATCTATTGTATTTCTACAAGCTTGGTACGCATGATTAGGAACTAAAATCTCATCATTATTATTAAAATTTAGAGATCTTAAAACTGTATTAACTCCTGAAGTGGCGTTTTCAATCAATGCTAAATCATCATAATCACATTTTACAAATTTTGCAATCGCTTTTCTAGCTTCCAATAGTGCTTCAGGCGCAATTTCTTCATAGAACTTCACAGGATCCCTTTCAACCAGTTTTTGCCATCGTTTTTGTTCTTCTAAAACTATTTTTGGGGTTGCTCCATATGAACCATGATTCAAAAAAATAGTTTCTTCATCAAGTCCCCAAAATTCAGAAACAGGATTTTTCTTCGGTCTATTCATAGAAAATCCTCAAGATTATAATTTCCTTCTTCTAATGGCTTCCTATTGAGTATTTTTTCAATATTCGAGATCAGAGTATTTTCTAGTAATTCTCTTGTTATTAGTTGATTATTGTTTTTCTTATATCCCAATTTTTCTAATGATGTTGTAGTGCCTACATCCAATCCACAGCACGCTAGATTTTCAATTCTATTCCCGGGTGTGGCATAGTTTAGAGCTAAACCGTGTCTACTAACCCAGTGAAGAAATGCAAGTCCTATGGAACATATCTTTTTTCCATCTACCCATACGCCCATCATTGCAGAATCTCTGTAACCTTCTATACCAAGATCTTTCAGAGTTTTAATAACTAAATCCTCTATTCTATTAATAATTTTTCTGACACTTTGTTCGTCATTTTCCCATTTCACAATTGGATAAGCCACAAGTTGTCCTGGTCCGTGCCAGGTAATTCCTCCGCCTCTATCTACAATTGTTTGTTCATAATCATCACTAACAGATACTCCTTCTCTACTAGCTTTCGGGCCAATAGTAACAATTTCTGGATGCTCAACAAGAATAATGCTGTCAATAATCTCATCATTGATTCTTTTTTGTTGCATAACACGCATAATTTCTGAAACTTTAGAATGTTCAACAATTCCAGCCCTCAGGACTTGGATATTTTTCAAATAATCACCTCAGGAAGTATGTATTGCATGACCCAATGTTTTCAATACACTTTCATGAAATGCCTCTGTCATTGTTGGGTGTGCGTGAACTGTATCTGAGATGTCCTCTAACTGTGCACCCATTTCAAGAGCCAGAATAAATTCACCGTGTAATTCGGCTACATGACTGCCAACTGCTTGAATACCAAGAATCACATGATCTTCTTTTCTTGCGGTTACTCTTACGAAACCTGCAGTTTTTTCTGCTTCTATTGTTAGAGCTCTTCCGTTAGCAGCCAAAGGGAATTTCCCTGTAATAACTTCTTGACCTTTTTCTTTTGCTTCATCGGGAGTCATTCCAACCGAAACAATCTCAGGTTCAGTGAAAACGATTGCAGGAATTGCAACTTTGTCAAATTCTCTTTTTTCACCTGAAATAATCTCTGCTACCATTTCTCCTTGGGCGCTTGCTTTGTGAGCCAGCATCGGTTCTCCAGCAACATCTCCAATTGCGTAAACACCCGGTGCTGAGGTTCTACATTGTCGATCAATCCTAATAAATCTACCAGATGTATCCATCCTTATCCCCATATTTTCAACTCCCCATCCTTTTGAGTTTGGACTTCTGCCAACTGTAACTAAGATTTTATCAACCGTAATTTTTTGTTCTTCAGAATCTTTTTCAAATGTAAGTTCTACTTTTCTTGATGCACCTTTTCCTTTAATTTTAGCCCCTCTTGCAAGAGCATTAGTATGAACTATAACTTTATTCTTCTTTAACCATAATTCGAGTGGTCTTCTGATTTCTTTATCCATTATTCCCAGGATACTATCCATGCCCTCAACTACAGTGACTTCTGAACCTAATTTCTTTAGTGCACATCCTAATTCTAGTCCGATATATCCTCCTCCTACAATAGCAACCTTCTTAGGTAGCTTTTCCAAACTTAATGCACCGGTAGAAGAAAGAACAAATTCTTCATCACATGGCATGAAAGGTAAATCAATATGCGAAGAACCTGTTGCGATAACAACATTCTCTGCCTCGATACTTATATCTCCATTTTCAGTTTTAACAGTACAGTTTTTCGAAGAAGAAAATGTAGCCCAGCCATGGATTAATTCTGCACCTGCATTCTTAACTAATGTTTCTACGCCTTTGGTTAATCTTTGAACAATTCCATCTTTCCATTCTACAATGCCTTCCATTTCAATCTCGGGATTAGCAGGTACTGTAATTCCCATATGCCCTTCTTCTCTAGAATGTTTACTCAATGCCTCATATCTTTCTGCCGCATGGATAATAGCTTTACTTGGAATACATCCAACATTCAGGCAAACTCCACCTGCTTTTTCTCCCTCAACAATTATTGTATCAAGGCCTAGTTGAGCTGATCTTATTGCTGCAACATATCCTCCGGGGCCCGCTCCGACGACTAAAACTTGACATTTACGATTTTTACTCATTATTTCACCTACATAAAAATTAGAGCCGGATGCTCTAACATTTTCTTCAATGATTGAATCAGGGCGGCTCCATTAGCACCATCAACAATTCGATGATCGAATGAACTTGATACATTCATTACCCTCCTAATAGTAATACTACCATCTTGAACTACAGGCATCTCTCTTGCTTTGTGTATTCCTATAATACTAACTTCTGGATGATTTATTATAGGTGTGGCGCCCAAACCTCCATCTCTACCCAGACTTGTAATCGTAAATGTAGATCCAGTCAAGTCATCTAGGCTTGCTGTTCCATTTCTAGCTGAACCAGAAACTCTCTGCATTTCAGCTGCAGATTGCCATATGTCCATTGCCTCAACATGTTTTACTACAGGAACAAATAATCCTCTATCTGTTTGTGTGGCAATTCCGAGATGTACTGCTGAGTGTTGAGTGACAATATTATTTTCTTCATCATAGTGTGCATTACATTCTTGATGTGTTGGCATTATTTTTGCTAAAGCCATCATTATAAATGGGAGATAGGTTAATTTTGGTTGCCCTTCGTCTTTGGTGGAGTTTAAAAATTTCCTTAATTTTTCTAATTCTGTGACATCTATTTCTTCAAAGTATGAGAAATGAGGTATAGAAAATTTCGATTTAACCATTTGTTCAGCAATTTTTCTTCTTAAACCCACGACCTTTATTTCGTTCGTTTCAGTTCTTTTTGTTGAATATGATTTTGGAGGAGCTCCAGTAACCGCTCCGCCCGCTGCGATGTATGCATCTAAGTCCGCATGTCTAATTCTTCCCGCTGGTCCAGACCCAGATACGAAAGTTAAATCCAGTTCGGCTTCCCTAGCTCTCCTTCTTACTGCAGGACTGGCTAAGATTCTAGCATTTGATTTCACTTTTGTAGTTTTAATTGGTTCTTGAATAGGGACTTTTACGGGAACTGATTTTTTCTTTGCAACCTCAACTACCTTTTCTTCAGGTTCTATAACTTCTTCAATTTCAGGTTCTATAACTTCTTCAATTTCAGGTTCTGGAACCTCAGCAGCATCAGTAGTTTCTTCGATAGAAGAGGAAGTATCTCCTCCTGAAAAAGTTATCAAAGCGGTACCTACAGCAACCATATCTCCCACTTCTCCACTTAATTCCTTCACTACTCCGCTGGTTGGAGAAGGTATGGTGACAGTTGCCTTGTCGGTCATTATATCTACAATTGGTTCATCTTCCGCTATTGTATCTCCTAACTTGACGTGCCATGAGACGATTTCTCCTTCTACTACTCCTTCTCCTATATCTGGTAACTTGAAAACATAATCTCCCATATTTATTCCTCCTGAGTTTTTTGTATTGCTTCAGCAATTCTAGAGGGACTTGGCATATAATCCCATTCTGTCGTGTGTGGGAATGGCGTATCCCATCCTGTGACTCTTTCTATTGGGCTTTCCAAGTGATAAAAGCATCTTTCTTGAATTGAAGCCACCATTTCGGCTCCAAATCCACTTGTTTTAGGTGCTTCATGGACAACAACACATCTGCCCGTTTTCTCAATTGATTTCACTACAGCATCTCTATCCCAAGGCACTAATGTTTGTAAATCTAATAAATCACAACTGATTCCAGAATTTCTTATTGCTTGTTCAGCTACATGTACCATTGCTCCCCAAGCGATTACTGTACAATTATCTCCTTCCATTGCTAATCTTGCCTCTCCTAATGGTATTTTGTAATAAGATTCTGGGACTTCAGCCTCCGGATGTTCTTTCCATGTTGGTACATCATGAGGGTCCCCATAAAATGGGCCTCTGTAGCATCTTTTAGGCTCAAAGAAAATTACAGGATCATTATCTTCAATAGCACTGATTAAAAGTCCTTTGGAATTAAATGGCGTTGAACAATATACAACTTTTAATCCTGGAGTATGTGTGAATTGAGCTTCTGGGGATTGTGAGTGATGATGCCCTCCTCTAATGCCCCCTCCTGCTGGAGTTCTAATTGTGACGGGACACCAGAATTCTCCTCCCGAACGATGTCTAACCTTTGCCATCTCGTTCACAATTTGATCATATGCAGGGAATATGTAATCTGCGAATTGTATTTCCACGACTGGCCTGAGCCCATTTATACCCATTCCGAAGGCAGTTGCAGCGATTCCTCCTTCAGATAGAGGTGAATCAAAAACACGATGTTTACCATGTTTTTCTTGTAAGCCATCAGAGGTCCTAAAAACTCCTCCAAAATAACCAACATCTTCTCCAAAGATTACAATATCAGAGTCTCTTGACAGCATATTGTCAAGAGCACTATTTACGGATTGAACCATATTCATATTAGGCATTATTCTTCCCTCCATCTTTTCATTTCATCCCATTGTTCTAGTAAGTGCCAAGGAGGGGTCTCATAGACTTCAGTAAAAATCGCGTCAGATGAAGGATATGGGCCATTTGCTAAGTCTCCATATTTCACAGCTTCTTTGTATGCATCCATGACTTCTGAATCTATCCTATTTTCTAACTCTTCATGCATCTTTTCTGACCAATCATTCGTTTGAATTAAATGTAATTTTAGTCTCTCAATGGGATCTCCACCTGGCCAGAAATCGTTCGAATCTTTCGGCCTATATCTAGATGGATCATCACTACTGCTATGCGCTCCTGCCCTGTATGTCAATATCTCTATGTGTGTCGGCCCCAAATTCTTTGCAGCCCTTTCTCTAGCCCATTTAGTTACAGAGTATAATGCGAGAAAATCATTCCCATCAACCCTAATACTAGGAATTCCATAAGGTATACCTCTAATTGCGAAGTTCTGATTGTTACTAGCAAAATTAGAATGAGTTGAAATCGCCCATTGATTATTAACTACATTTAGAATCACAGGTGCTTTGAAAATACTTGCAAAATTAAGTGCATAATGGTAATCTCCTTCAGCGCTGGCCCCATCTCCAATCCAAGTAATCGTCACTTCATCTAGTTCCTTATACTTAGATGCTAATGCTACACCTACAGCTTGACTGAATTGTGTCCCTACAGGGCTTGAAACAGAAATAAATCTCCCTTCACGATATGTATAATGTACTGGCATTTGCCTTCCTTTGACATTATCTTCTTCATTTCCAATACAATGACATATCATGCTTACCATGTCCCTTCCTCTAACAAATTGTGCACCAGGTTGTCTGTAAGTAGGGAATAACCAATCTTGATTCTTTAGAGCCATGGTTTGAGCGATAGCAACAGCTTCTTCTCCAAAAGATCGCATGTAGAATGATAATTTCCCAGTGCGCTGCATCTTCATCATTCTTTCATCAAAAATTCTCATCCTTAGCATATGTTCTAATCCTAAAATTAATTCTTCGGAAGAAAGATTAGGATTCCATTCGCCCTTTGCTTCATTATCATCATTTAGAACCCTAACCAAACCTGTGGCGTGATTTTGCGCGTCATCAACTGAGCATTCAATATCTAATATATTCAAATCTTCAGGTTTCCAACTCCATTGTTCAAATTTTGGTTCATCACCGGGGCGATGAGGTGCGTCAGGGACATGGATTGACTCGGTCTTCTTCTTCACCATATATCTAACACCATCTTCTCACTCATATTTGTTGGCTTTCACGAATCACAAATTCCTCATTAGATTTAGGTAACTTACAGCAGAGCCTGTAGATTCTCTAGTAACTACTGGTTCTGCTCCTTCTGCCTCTTCGTACAACAGCCCTGCTCTATATGAGGATCTAACTAGTGGTCCACTTGCCACCGCTTTGAACCCCAATTCTCTAGCAGTTTTATCCCAGTCTGCAAATTGTTTTGGTTCCGGAAACCTATCGATTGGGAGGTGTCTGTTACTTGGTTGAAGATATTGGCCTAATGTTATCATTTCAACTCCTACTTCTCTGAGTAACTCCATTGCCTCCACAATTTCATCATCACTTTCTCCCAAACCGACCATAATACTTGACTTGATTTTCAAATCCGGCCTCAATTTCTTAGCATGAGATAGTATCTTTAGAGACTGCTCGAATGAAGCTCTTGGGTCTCTAACAATTTTATCCAGTCTGGGTACACATTCTACATTATGTGCAAATACCTTAATTGGTAGGTTATTGAGTAAACTAGTAAGAGCATCCAGGTTACCTTCCAAATCTGAACATAATAATTCCAATCCTACATCTGGTGTTTTATTGTTAACTTCTAACAAACATTTTCTGTAATGTTCTGCTCCTCCATCTGGTAAATCATCTCTATTTACCACTGTGATAACTGCATATGTAATATCCATTCTTTCTATTGCTTCAGCCAACTCCTGTGGCTCCATAGGATTTAGCTCAGGAGGTTTCCTGATTGTTCCGACAGCACAAAATCTACAACCTCTAGTACAAACTTCTCCTGCAATCATGAAAGTTGCAGTTCCTCTAGCCCAACAGTCATGGACATTTGGACACCTTGCTTCTTCACAAACTGTGTGCAGCCCATGCTCATGTACATTCGCCTTCGTAGTGTTAAATTTAATCTGAGAATTCCCTGTAGGTAGGCTAGTTTTGAACCATTCAGGCAGACGTTTTCTTTTTTCTTTCCTTCTTTCCAGAGAACTTTTACCATGATGGCTTAAAACTTCGTTAATCGAATGATTTTCATCATTAATAGTCGGAAGTCGCGTCGACATCGATACTTACGACTAGGGTCATGACGAAAACTATTCTGATAGTAAGTTGTAAAGTTAATCCTATACAAGAAGTCATATCTTACTTCTCTCTCGCGACACCATGGGCCAAGGCGTTGTGTTAGTGACGGGAGGTTCAAAGAGAATTGGCAGAGAGATTTGTCTTCGTCTTTCAGATTTAGGTTACAAGGTAATTATTCATTACAGAAGTTCATCTGAAGATGCCGAAGAAACAGCAAGTATGATAATTTCAAATGGTGGCTATGCTACTATCTGTCAGGCAGATTTATCCGACTTGTCTAGTGCAAAAAAGTTGATTTCTCATGCCATAAAAGAATTTGGTTATATTAATGCAATAGTAAACAATGCATCCGTTTTTATTCACGATGATATTTCTACAATTGTGTCCGAATCATGGGATGAGCATATGCAAATAAACGCAAAAGTCCCTCTAATGTTGATTAAAGAAATGAATGATTCATTAAATGAAAATAGAAGAGGCAGTGTGGTCAATATTTTAGATCAAAAATTGTATAATCCTAATCCTGATCATTTATCATATACTGCATCAAAATACACTATGCTAGGACTAACTGATACTTTAGCAAGAGGTTTAGCACCTAAAGTTAGAGTGAATGCTGTTTCACCAGGTCATACATTAGCCAGTGATTCACAAACTAGTGAAGGTTTCCAACTTGCACAATCTAGCTCCCCCTTAGGTTATGGCCCAAGTCCTGAGGATATTGCTGAAGCAGTATGCTATTTGATGGATGCAAAGGCAGTAACAGGTCAGGTAATATATGTCGATTCAGGTGAAAGATTTCTTTCACGAACAAGAGATGTAGTCTTTGAGACTGAGTGATTCTATGACTTCCCATAAAGATGCGATTACTAACCTATTGTCTTCCTACAGTGGAGTAACGACACTTTTCTTAGAAGATATAGTTAGAGACGTAGATATCGGAGTTCATGATTTCGAGATAGGGATTCCTCAAAAAGTTAGATTTGATATATATGTAATGATGTCAGATATTCAAAATCCAAATAATGACGATTTAAGTGAAGTATTGAATTATGAGTATCTAATAGATTCTTTGAACGATGTCTTATCTTTAGGTCGCTTTTCTCTTCTTGAAACATTAGCAAATCGATTATTAGAAGAAGTATCCTCTCCATCCAGTGTGAAAGCAGCATCGGTGGTCATAACCAAGTTAGAAATCTTAGATGGGGATGGCAGATTGGGTTGTTCAATGACGAAAATCAAGTGATTTTCATACAAAATCAAGTTTATGGTGCAGGGGGTGGGATTCGAACCCACGAAGGCCTTGCCACCGGAGCTTAAGTCCGGCCCCTTTGACCACTCGGGTACCCCTGCGTG
>DAFS01000038.1 GCA_002495525.1 Euryarchaeota archaeon UBA89
ACTCGGTGTTGCCAGTTGGGCAGAGTTTCTAAAAGATATCCATTCAATAACTCATCGATTTTCAAAAAATAGGATTTTGCGAGAAAAAAGTCCCATTATAGATTAATTGAATTGATATTTTCATGAAAACCGGTCTTTCTTGAAAGTAATCTTTCACCTATTATTGGGTCACCTTCGAATATAATTTGGGAAGAAAAATTTGGCCACTTTTCTATAGGTTGGGCTAACCAACCTGAAAGTGAATGAGTCCTTCCAGGTAATGGTGGAGTACTATTTATTGTAGATTCTATTGCATCCAATAAATCCAGTAATGAATCTGCTGAATTTGGTAATATATCTCTGCCTCGACGTCCTCTGAGTCGGCGAACAAGTAAGGGATATATTTCTGGATTGAATCCAGGGTGTGATAGATTCTCTAATCCCGGAATATTAGATGATTCTCCTAAAGGCCTTAGAACTAGGGCTGGCCATGGATACGAGGCAGAAAATAACCAATCATTTAATTCCTCATTACTAAGCATTTTCAATAAAATTTCAGATGAGATAGGGGCCCACCAATCATAAGGTAATCTCTCAGTAATATAACCTAATTCTTCTATCGATAATTCTCTACCATCAATCGAATAATTGACTAATGATGCCCAAATCTTCAAGTCATGATCTTTCGATAGACTCTGTGACTTAAATATGATTTTTTCAAGTATTCTAGATAAATCTTCATTTGGATTTCGTCCAGAACTGAATAACCAATAAACACCCTGAAGAGCAGCTAGTGACTTCTTTGGAGGCGAAGATATCCATGCTTCTAGTGACCATTTGATTAGATCGTTATGGAGATTTTCAGGAATCCATGCGGCATTAGTCAAAAATTGTGCGGCGACCCAAGAAGTACCAGACGAGGCATCTATGGAATCTACTACCGGACGTGTTCTAATTGCAGTTTGGCTATCTTCTCTAATTTTCTGTCCTAATTTTATAGAAAAATAATCAAGAATTTCTTCATTAGCCTGATCTGCAAGTTCTGCGAGCCTATCCAAAGGAATATGATCAATATCGAATAATATTAACCATTCAATTGGTAATCTATCTTTCAATCTCTGCCATCTTGGCCATCTAGTAGACTTTGGAGAGGCTATCCACGCGGCTAAGGGGTATCTTGCTTCCATCTGATTTGCCCATTCTTCATTACCGTTGGGAAATTGGGAAATTGCAGAATTAACCATTGAAAGGTCTCCGGACTCTAATTCTTCAGATTTATAATTATTAGGTATATTCAAGCCAATTAATTTCCAAGGATTAATTTCTAAGGAGGAAGAGGTATCACTATCTTCTATGATTGTAGGTAAACTATCAATCAATTTTATAGATATAATTTCATCATTAGAAGTTTTCAGCTTTAACCAAGGAAGAGGCCTTAGAACGTCTTTATATAGAAGATTAGAAGACTTCGTTGAAGTACATATTTTTTCTTTAATCAAAATTCTTAATTTCGGATGAATCATAATAGAAGATTTGATTGATTCTGAGAAGTTTTCATTAATTTCTAAAATAAGTGATGGGCGATTCTCATTAGAAATTACCCAGCTCATTAATGATTCAAGAGCAAAATCTCCTAAGTTTCTTGTATCTAAATTTCTTATATTCAATTCATCAATTGTGAAAGATTTATTTCCCCAATCTCTTCTAAATTTTCTCCAAGTAGAATCATCTGTTCTAACCTTTCTAGTAGAAATTATTCTATCTTTCAGAGATTGAACTCTTCTTTTCAGTTCATTCTCTGACAGTCTAGGATGTGCCTTTTGAATCCATATATCTAGAGATGAAAGTGGGTAATAATCACTAATTAAGTCTAAGCCAGCTAAATTTGCTATAACTAAAGAATTTATTCTAGTTGTTCTAATCAACATAGTTCTAGAAAGACTATCAGGAAGTAGAGCAACTATTGGGACTTTAGGCCTTATTTCTTGACTTAATTTATGGCATTCTCCTAGAATCCAATCACCACGATGAAAAGTATTCTCATTCAGAGGAGGGTTTTGTCTTGACTTAGGCAAATCATACCAAGTACCAAGAGTTATTGCTAATTGGCTCATATCATTTATCAAATTGGCTCTAATAATCCCGATAACTGAAGATTGATTTGAATATGTATCGATTTTACCAGGATCTATAGAAATTGGAGGGGCCTGAGTTACTTTCATACTTTGTAAATCAAACCATCTCGGATCTTTTTCTTTGAATACAGCCCAATTCCAACCAACCCCTTCATTTCCTATGGAGTCATCAAAGTTATTTTCTAAGTCTGGAGGTCTGTCCGGAATAAGAATCATTGGAGACTTAGGAACTGAAGATAGCCCCATGAGAATATTACTACCGTCTTTATCTAATACACAAAATTTACCCGGCATCGATGGTAGGGGGAGAGCTTCTAGAGCTCTAGATCTCTCATCAGATCTTATTCTATTCCAACCTAATTCCGTCAGATATAGGTATGCCCCTCTGCTTCCTGCAACAAGATCACTAGAGACCAGTCCCTCATTCCTAAGTTTTCTTAACTCCGCGGAAGCATGAGGAATCTGGAGATTTATATCCCTAGCCAGGATCGTTACAGTCGCCCCGCCTTCTGAGAGTCTGTTAAGCAATCTTCGGCGATACCTACTACGAATTTTTGTTGGTGTAGAAACAAAACTGGGAATTGGGTCAAATTCTGAGTCTTCTGACACCAATGACCATCTCCGTAATCAACCACTACAAAACTATGTATTAAATTATCTATTATAGTTACATATAGTTACATATTTCTACTGGAAAAATAACTAGTTCCATTTTAACACCAGAAAATAACTAACAAAAGTTCGCAATTAGTGCAACAATATGTAACTAAAGTGTACAATAAGTTGCAGAAGCGTTATATTACCACCCGCCGCCCTACATATATCGAACCGGCAGTCGAAGCCAGTAGAATGAGAGATGAGATTCATGGATACAAAAATAATTCGTGATTTAGTTAAAAAGCATCTTTCGAAAAAACCTAGAAACACTGTTGAGATTAAAGATTGGCTATCAGATAACATCCAATTAGAAGATAACTATGACATTGCGGCTATCTTAGAATCTGATCCAACAATAATTAGAATTGGGAGAGTTATGAAAAGTGGAGTTATTGGGAAAGATTATCCTTTATCGGAATGGGCTACCAATGAATGGGTATTGCATCATGAAAGAAAACAGCCTAGAACTAATGGAGATAAGTAAATATGAGAACAACTAGATTAAGACAGAAAATTAAAAAATTCCTTGATACAAAGGGTGAAGCAAATACTACTGAAATATTAGAACATGTGAATTCAACGATGAGGCACGGTACAACACCTCAACAATTAGGAAATGTATTATCCAAAGATAAAGACATCATGAAAATAGCCACTACAAAGCGCGGCGGAGCACTTTCCGGACGTTATGAAATATGTGTATGGCAATTACGCCCTGGCACCCAAGAAAGACAAGAGTAAATAGAATATTACTATTTATGTTCTAGTTCGGAACTCCAGTCTCCGGTTCTAGCTAGACTATTCATCTTTGAACGATGTAAAAAGACTGATTGGCTGCCTTCATTATCTCCTGTGGCCCATGTTTTTAATGCATTAGCCAGTAATGCTCTACCAAATGAATATGATAGTTGCCATGGATGATCTATATCCATGGCGTTCATTAAATTTAGATGTGCAGTGGCATCTTCATCTGACTGCCCACCAGATAGGAATACAATACCGGGAAGATTGTGTGGAACTTTTTCTGTTAAACAATCAACAGTCATTTGAGCGACTTTTTCACGGGAAATTTGCCCTGAGCAAGAATTTCCTGCAATAATCATATTTGGCTTCAGTAAAGCACCAGGAATATGTACGCCTTGAATACGGCACTGTTCAAAAGTAGCCTCTAAAATAGAAGAAGTGACTTCATAACATGTCTCAGCATCGTGATTTCCTGCCATTACCACCTCTGGTTCGATAATTGGGACTAGCCCTCGCTCTTGACAAATTGATGCATATCTAGCTAATGCATGTGCATTTGTTGAAATACATGCATCGGAAGGTTTTCCATCTCCAATTTGTATTACTGCACGCCACTTAGCAAACCTTGCACCCATTGAAAAATACTCTTGACATCTATCGCTTAATCCATCAAGACCTTCGGTAATCTTTTCACCTTCATGATTGGCTAAATTTTTAGCCCCAGTATCTACCTTAATACCTGGATAAATACCTAAAGAAGTTAAGGCATCTGGAATAGCTCTACCATCTGGCATCTTTTGCCTTATTGTTTCATCAAATAAGATTACTCCACTTATGAATTCTTCAAAACCATTGGCTGAAAAAAGATTTGCTCTGTAAGCATTCCTTGTATCAGAAGATGCTGAAACACCTACTGCTTCAAGTCGATTTGACATAGTGCCATTACTTTCATCTGCAGCGAGAATCCCTTTACCTGCTGCGACCAGTTCACGTGCTGTTTTTTCAAGTAATTGAGTATCCATATACTAACCCCATGCTAACGTAAAGGCAATAGAAAATGAAGGCATCGCTTTAACAATCCCTAATCAACTAGGATGAGACCCACTGACAAACTTATGAATTCCATTAGCAACATCAATTATTTCAGATTCCACTAAGTAAGAACTACCATCATAATTAACACCTTTAGTCCGACCTGAGCAGACTCCTGTACCGATAAATAATGAGTCCTCTGATGAACATAGATCGTCTCTCTTCCAGAGCCTCTCTATATCTCCATCTATCATTTCTTCAGCCCTGCTTCTATGACCCTCATTTTTGAAAACTAAACGACCTTCGAAAGGTGCATCTAAACCCCTTAATGCAGTTGCAGTAATTACACCTTCTGGAGCAGCTCCAATTCCCATCAATAAATCAATATCTGAATTCGGATCCGCTGCATTAAGAGCAGCGGCAATATCTCCATCTCCTATCAAAACTACATTTACAGACAAATCTCTCAATTCTTTGATTAAAACCTCATGTCTTGGACGGTCCATTACAACTACATTTAGGGCATTAATTGATTTACCTAAGGCATTAGATGTTGCCTCTATATTATACGCAGTAGAAGCATCTAAAGATATTTCTCCATTTAATTCGGATGACCCTGAAATTTTATTCATATAACAATCAGGAGCGTGTAAGAGTGTACCTCTGGGGGCTGCAGCAAGCACTGCCATAGCATTTGGTAAATCAAAAGCGACATGATTTGTACATTCCAAGGGATCTACAGCGATATCTATAGCCGGAGATTGAGGATCGCCCTGCAATGACCCTAACGGTTCACCAATCCATAACATTGGTGCATCATCTCTTTCGCCTTCCCCGATAGCCACACGGCCGTTAAAAGGAACAGTGTCAAAAACTGCCCTCATTGCTTCAACAGCCGCACCATCTGCTGCTTTTCCGTCGCCTTTACCTATCCACTTAGACGCTGCTATCGCAGCAGATTCTGTTGCTTGAAGGAAGTACTTCTCGAAATCAGCTGTTGCCATGAAGCCTCGGAGTGTCAATCAGCATTCAATGATGTTGGTCGCCTTTGCTCTTTTTAACGATATGAAGACCATCTATTTGCGAATTAGGGTATTGCCCCTCAGAATCTTTTTCAACTGATTTTAGCATATCCCATGCACAAAGTAGTCCAGCATTAACTCCGCATAGAGCTTCCATTTCTACTCCTGTCCTCCAGTGTGTTCTAACTGTAACAGTACAACGTAATTTATTTCCTTCAATGTCCCAATTAACTGAACACCCCTCAATTGGTATTGAATGGCAATGAGGTAAAATTCTCGGAGTATCTTTGACCGCCTGAATTGAAGCAATTGTTGATATTTCACGGACATTTCCTTTCAAAGAGCCGCTCTTTACTGCAATAATTCCTTCATCAGATAATTGTAAGGTACCTGTTGCAATCGCTTCGCGGAAAACCGCATCTTTACTCCCAATATCTACAATTCCAGTCCATGAGTTGCTTAATTCTTCATTACTCATATATGATGCGAAGAAGTACTCATTATTCATACAAACGGAGGAATGTATGAAAATGGGAATATTTTATCAAAATATCCTAACCTAATCCTTCCTTCCAAATTTCACCATCTGATCTAACTTCTTTTTTCCACAAAGGTGCTTGGGATTTTAACTCAGTAATTAACCAAGAACAGGCTTCAAAGCCAGTATTTCTATGTTTAGAACCGACATGGATACAAACTATTGGCTCAGAAGGAAGTACTATCCCTATTCTGTGCGCAATTACTACTGAGTGAATATCAAATTTTTCAATTGACACTTTGGAAATATCCTGAAGCACAATAGATAATTTTTCTTCCCATGCATCAAATTCAAGTCTCTTGACTGATATACCTTCGTCAGTTCCACGAGTTAATCCTACAAATGAAACTACACTTCCGCAATCATCAATATTCAATAATGAACGGAGCCGTTCAGGTTCTAACTTTTCAGACTCTACACGAACAACAATCTTACTCGTTGTCACTATTAATCTCACCCCTCTCGAGACGTTCGAAAGTAAATTATCGCATGAACTCTTTGTTTATTAGTAACCAAACCATTCAAACATCAAGGCTCATACGGAAATACATGGATGAGAGGATTGACATTCTTGGAGCAGGATTATCAGGCCTTGCTGCAGCAACAATTCTTGCTAAGGCAGGAAAAGATGTTCATGTCCATGAAATACGTAAAGATAGCGGAGCAAGATTTGATGGGGACTTCCAAGGAATTGAAAATTGGACAAGCGATATTGATTTTTTCGATGAGATGCGAGGATGGGGTTTAGACCCTGATGAATTTAAATCAAACGCGTTTGATGTAATAGATCTAATACATCCAGATGACATTATTACAAATCCAAAAACAAAAGGTGCGGCATTCAGAGTTGTAGAAAGAGGAACCGATGAACATTGCATAGATCAAGGATTCAAAAGAATGGCAACTACTGCTGGAGCAAAAATCTACTATAATTCAAAAGTCGACCCTAATGACTGCGATATTATTGCAGCCGGGCCAAAAGAGTCCAGTGCGATTGCTTTTGGAGAAATTTTTCACACAGATCACCCTAATCATGTAGCATTCCAATTAAACGATAAGCTAGCGCCAGGAGCTTATTCATATCTTATTGTCATAGATGGAGTTGGATTAATCTGTACTTGTCTGTGGAGGCAGCAGAAGAAGTCTGGAAGATATCTTAATGAGACGATTGCTTGGTACGATCAACATTATGAATTGAATAGAAAACCTATCAAGAGAGTGGGGGGTAAGGGAGACTTTAGTTTACCTACAAAATACATTCATGAAAATAAAATTTATGTTGGCGAAGCAGGTGGTTTACAAGACTTCATGTGGGGTTTTGGGATGAGATATGCCATTACTAGCGGAGTTTTGGCAGCCCAGTCAATATTAGAAGAATGTAATTATGAAACTGAAGTCAAAAAAAGATTGGTTCCTTTAATTAAAATTAGTGCTATCAATAGATTTCTGATGAATAGAGTCGGAGATAGAGGATTCAAAATGGTCGCGCAATATTGGATGAGAGATCAAAAAAGAAAAGGGGATGGGCTGAGATTTATGAAATGGGTGTATCAACCAGGATTTGTCCGGAAATCTCTTTGGCCTGTAGTCAAGATAGGAATGCTCAGGAAGAAAATACTTGGAGATGGAAGGATTGTGCATCGCATGCCATTCAGGAAGTCACTGAAGCGTGATTTATGGGAACCTAGCGCTGAAGCGATTAATATAGGAAAGCAATGGAATCAAGTTAGAAAGGGAGGAGGAAAACTCTCATTTACAGAATCAGATGCCCAAAATTAACATTACATTGACTCCGTTTCTTTCATTAACGAATTGTCAGTGGGAGTGACATGACTTCGTGGCCAGACCTTGAGCCAATGCCCAACAATCTAGTGAATTATGGCGTTACTGAAAACGGTATTGCTGTAATTGAGCTTATTTCAGATACAGATGGAAAACCTTTGGAAGAAGGAAGAACTTCTGTCAATACTTACACTCGTGAAATGTGGGAAGATATTGATCAAGCAATTCTTAATGCGAGATTTGATGGAAATGTTTCAGTTATCTTACTAACAGGACATGGTGGAAAATTCTTTTCAGCGGGTGCGAGTATTAATTATCTGAATACACTTTCTCCAAGATACAAGTACTTCTTCTGTTTACATGCCAATGAAACATTATCGCGACTGGAGCAAACACCTAAACTTGTAATTGCGGCACTTAATGGACACACTGTAGGAGGTGGACTTGAAATTGCTATGGCAGCAGATATTCGAATTGCTCACAAAGGCAATTTCCAAATAGGGCTTCCAGAAGTATCTTTGGGTGTTTTAGCAGGAACTGGAGGAACTGCTCGCCTAGCTAGACTAGTTGGGAAAGCAAGAGCAATGGAAATTATGGTAACTGGACGAAAATTCTCATTTGAGGAAGCTAGAGATATGGACCTTATTCACGATATATATGATAGTATAAGTTTAGATGAATTTAGAATGGATATAATAGATTATGCAGGACAATTTACTCTACCACTTGCAGCCGCTAAAGCAATTGGGAATATCAAGCGTAGTGTACAAAGTGGTATAGAAATTCCATTGGAATATCATCTTGCTCTAGAGCGTGAATTACAATCAGATTTATTTCAATCAGAAGATGCTAAAGAAGGGATTGCCTCTTATGTTGAACGACGTACCCCTCGGTTTACAGGGAAATAAATTTCTATGCTAATTGTACATTTATTCATATACTAATATCGCTGCCGCAAATATATGGCAGACACAGAAATAGTAGAGGGTTACACGCCCAACTTTGAGGCTTGGATTAAAGATTTCAATGAATGGCAAACAAGAATTGGATTCGATCCGTCTTGGTTAGGAGATTATAGGTTCGATATCAAATTTGATTGGGACACTGCAGGAAGTCAGATAGAATTTGGAGATTTCAAAGGAATGCCCAAGTGGGAAAGAAGAATGCAAATCCCTCAACAAAATATTAGAGATGCTATCATTAGTATGGTAAGTGTACAAGGAGATACAGAATTTGCAAGTGTTGAACAACAAAATCATTTGTTGGAAACAGCACCAACAGAGTATGATAAAAAATCTGCAATGAGAATAATGTGCGAAGAGCAAAGACATGGTTGGCAAATGGCATACTTGTTGTGCACTTACTTTGGAGAACAAGGTGTTAGAGAGGCTGCTAAGTTATTGGAAAGGAATGCACAGGATGGAACCAGAATTCTGGGCTCATTTAATGCTCCTATAGATCATTGGTTAGATTTCTTCTGCTTTACACACTTCATAGATAGAGACGGGAAATATCAATTAAAGATGCTTAGTACCTCTTCATTCAAACCTCTCGCCGCATCGATGGGACCGATGCTCAAAGAAGAATCATTCCACCTTGGAACAGGAGCAAATGGACTTCGAAGAATCGTGAAACAAGGAGTAATACCTTGTGAATTACTACAGAAATATCTAAACAAATGGATTAGTACAGGATTAGATTTGTTCGGAACAGATGATTCTACCAGTGCTCAATGGGCGTATGTCTACGGAGTTAAAGGACGGTATGATGAGAGAGAAAGTGATATAGAAGCTGACAGAGAACATTTGAACGAAGCAAGTAGAGATTTGTATTTCCAAGAACTTCGTGAAGAAATGAGGAGAATCAGTAGTGCTAGAAAAGAAGGAGAACCAGAATTATTCATACCGTCTGATAAATTTAATCGAGGCATTGGGAATTACGCAGGTAAGAATTATACGATTAGAGGAGAAAAATTCGAAGGGACTGATCAAGAATATCAGGATTACTTGATAAGTGTACTACCTACTGATGAAGATGAAGATAAATTAATGAATGAATATATGAAACAAGAGTGGATACAATACCGCGAATGGAAAGGAAAAAAATAATTCGAGGGTGATTTTATGCAACATGTAGCACTTTTAGCTTTTGATAAAGAAAAATGTAAGCCATTCTTTGAAAGACTTACAGAATTATTTTATGAACATCATCATTCAGAACAACAGAATCCTGATGAATATGAGAAATTACTTTACATGGTCAAAAGACCATATGATAACAATATGTTAGATATGATTGATGACTGGATGGGATTAGGTCACAGAGAATGGAGAGAAGAGACGACTAGAGAAGTCAAATTAGCATTGTATGCTATTAGATATCCAGATACATTATTGTTAGACAGTTTCACGGCAAAACCTCGATCAGATATCAGAAGACTTTCGTCATATCTTCATTTCACACACCATACATATGCTATTTGGGATGAAGATACCAGAAAAGGTTTGGAAAAAATAGGGATTAAAATCCCATCTACAGAAACAGCTGATCCATTTATTTATGGTGCATATGTAAGTGCTATCGAACTATTGAAAGATGTTGCACCATTTACATGTTTCTTAGAGCACGATGTCCCTAGACAACGATTATTTCAGTCTGCACTTGCCGCATATGGAAGAGAAAATTGAGCAAGGCCTATTTGCCTAAAGCCATAACGACTAGCCATGCAAGTACATACCGTTGCTGTTGTCGGCGCTGGAACAATGGGTTCAGGGATTGCTCAAATCTGTGCTCAAAAGGGTTGGCAAACTCGATTATGTGATGCTTTTCCGGAGAGTTTAGAAAAAGGAATGGAGAATATTGAGAGATTCTGGGATAAAGGAATTGAGAAAGGGAAAACAACAAAACAGGAAAAAAAAGAATGGAGTAAAAATCTTGAGTTTTGTATAGATCTAACTGAAGCAGTAGATGGTGCCGACTTAGTTATAGAAGCAGTTCCTGAGATATTGGAATTAAAGAAAGAAATTTTTATCCAATTGGAAGAAATTGCACCTAAGAATGCAATACTTGCCACTAATACGTCCAGTATCTCAATATCAAGTATAGCAAATGTCACGTCATGTCCTGAAAGAATAATTGGCATGCATTTCTTTAATCCGGTGCCAATAATGAAACTTCTAGAAATTGTAAAACATGAAAAATGTTCAGAGAAAACTATTTCTTTTGCAGAATTAGTGGGAGAGAAATTAGGTAAAGAAACTATTCTTGTAAAAGATATTCCTGGTTTTGCAACTAGTAGATTAGGTGTAGTACTTGGAAATGAGGCGATTAGAATGTTATCTGAGGGAGTAGCTTCAGCAAGTGATATTGATACTGCTATGAAACTTGGATATAAACACCCTATGGGTCCTTTGGAACTTTCTGACTTAGTAGGTTTAGATGTAAGGAGAGATATATTGAACAGTTTAGCAGAATCTTTTGATGATGATTCATATAGACCTCATCCTCTTTTGGATAAATTAGTTTCGGAAGGAAGCTTGGGTCGGAAAACAAAAAAGGGAATCTATATTTGGGATGAAAATGGAAAGAAAGAAAGGAATGACTTACCTGGATAGGACGTGCCTAAATGCCAAGTCTTTTTGTTGAATTATTGGGAATAATTGCTGGAACTCTCGGCGTAATTGCATGGGTCCCTCAATTGAATGAAGTATGGAGACAAAAAAAACATGAGGGAATCTCGTTATCAACGCTATACTTAATCTGTACAGCATTGTTGTTGTGGCTGATTTATGGATTTATCATTGGATCGATCGCTATAATAGTCTCAAACCTTGCAGCATTATATTGTATCCTGATTATTATCTTTGGAGTCAATAAATTAAGAGAAACTGATACTTATTTATTCTTCACCAAAATTTGGCTTTCTTTTGTCCAAAAATGAAGAAACCCCCTCCACAAAATCAGGAGTTAAAGAAGAATTAGTGATTAACAACTTCTCAAATTCAAGCTGAGTTTCCATAAAAGTTGATGTAGATGCGTCAATTAATTGCTTTGTATATTTACGACTTGATTCAGCCCAACTACCCCATTTTTCTGCTACTTTAATGGCACTTTGAATGAGTTCATCTGATTCTACTAGTTCATCAACTACACCATATTCTAGAGCTTTATTACCATCCCATACTTGATTTTCAAAAAAGAACTTTTTTGCTCTTTGGGTTCCAACAAGTCTAGGAAGTAACCACGTACTGCCACCATCCGGAGATAACCCTAGAGAGAAGAATGCTGCTGCTAACTTTGCTTCTGGAATACATACTCTATAATCTGCACACAGGGCTAAACCTAACCCACCACCTGCTGCAGAACCATTTATTGCCGCAACAAAGATTTTCTCAGAAGCACGAATTTTCAATTCCATAGGGTGGAGAAGTGATGTCAGACCACCTACTAAATCAGCAATACTACCATCATCTATTGCAGAAGCAAATGAATCTATATCAGCTCCAGAACAAAAGAATTTTCCTGTTCCTGTCATTACTATTGATTTAATTGATTTATCATCCAATAAGCTATTCATAATATCAGACATTGATTTCATTGATTCCATATTTAATCCATTTCTTGAGGTTTCTGCTGATAGAGTAACCAAAGACACACCATTAGCAAGATGTTCAACTGTAATAGTCATGAATATCGGAGAAGGTATTCACTATTAGAATGCGTGAATATCTAAAGTAAGTACTCCTCGCACAGTTCATGCATACACGAGACCAACTGTATATCAATGGAAAATGGGTTCAACCAATGGGAACTGGGAGTATAGATGTAATTAATCCTGCAACAGAGGAAATAATAGGAAAAATTCCCGTTGGTTCAGCAGATGATGTTGATAAAGCCGCTTCAGCAGCGAGAATTGCTTTTGATTCATGGGCGAAAAGTAGCATTGAGGAACGAATAAATATTCTAAATGCCCTCTCAAATGCACTGAAGGAAAAAGGAGAGAGTATTGCTCAGACAATTACTGCAGAAGTTGGCACCCCCATTGGATATTCTAGAGTAGCAATGGTTGGGACACCCAGGGTTGTTTCTAGAAGTTACGCGAAAATTCTAGAAAATTTTGATTGGGAAGAAAAGGTAAGAAACTCAATTATTTGTAAAGAGCCAATAGGAGTTTGTGCATTCATAACACCTTGGAACTTCCCTCTACATCAGATTATTGGAAAAGTTGCTCCTGCGATTGCTGCAGGTTGTACGATGATATTAAAACCATCAAAAGAAGCCCCTTTAAGCGCATTTATCTTAGCAGATATATTACATGAAATTGGATTACCACCAGGAGTTTTTAATTTAGTTTCAGGGCACGGCTCTGAAATTGGAAATTATATGTCTAGTCATCCTGAAGTCGATATGGTGTCATTCACAGGATCAACTGGAGCAGGAGTTGCAGTAAGTGAAGCAGCAGCAACTACCGTAAAGAGAGTTACATTAGAATTAGGTGGTAAAAGTGCAAATGTAGCACTAGATGATGCTGACCCAATTTTAGTAGCAAAGAAAGCCATAGGAGCTTGCCATCAAAATAGTGGACAAACATGTTCTGCACTAACGAGACTTATTATCCCTGAATCTATGAGTGATGAAGTTTACGAAATCATAGCAAAAAAGAATAATTCATATACGGTAGGAGACCCTTTGGAAGAAAATACAAGATGTGGCCCAATGGTAAGTTTAAGACAACAAAAAAGCGTGAGTACATATATTCAATCTGGAATTAGTGAAGGAGCAACTTTGGTATCAGGGGGACTTGGTATGCCTGAAGGGATTTCGAAAGGATACTACGTGAAACCAACTATATTTGCAAATGTTTCTCCAGATATGAAAATTTGGAAAGAGGAAATTTTCGGCCCTGTTTTAGTGATTACAACTTATAAATCTGAAGAAGAAGCTCTTATTTTAGCAAATGACTCGATATATGGCTTATCAGGAGGAGTATGGTCTAAAGATGAAGAAAGAGCCATAAGATTTGCTAAAGAAATGAGGACTGGGCAAGTTAGTGTAAACGGTGGGGCATTCAATGTTAGTGCGCCTTTTGGAGGTTACAAACTTTCAGGAAATGGAAGAGAACTTGGGACCCACGGACTCAATGAATTTCTCGAGATAAAATCTATACAACTTTAGATAAAATATTAATTATTTTCCAAGCCATTTGGGAGATTCACGGTTTAAGAAAGCATTTACGCCTATTTCCTTATCTTCAGTATCAAATAAAGCCACAAATTCTGACCTTTCCATTCTTACACCTTCGCTAAAGGGAAGATCAAGTGAGGCTCGGACTGCACGTTTTGCAACTTTTGTAGTGTATGGTGATTTTCTGGAAATATTTTCTGCTAACTTCATAGTGGTTTGTTTGAGATTCTCAGGAGTAGTTACTGAATTTATTAAGCCACAAGAAAGTGCTTTCTTAGAATCAATCATTTCTCCTGTAAGTACCATTTCCAGCGCTTTCCCGTATCCAATTAGTCTACATAACCTCTGAGTACCTCCACCTCCAGGAATTAATCCTAGATTTATTTCAGGTGTCCCAAATTTAGACCTATCAGAAGCTATTCTAATATCGCAAGAAAGGGCTAATTCAGTACCTCCTCCCAAAGCAAAACCATCAATCATCGCTATTGTTGGCTTGGAGAGGTTCCATACCCTTTCCCATGCATTGTCTTCAAAGAAAGGCCTAACATCATCTGAATTTTTCCCTACAAATTCAGATATATCTGCACCTGCAGCAAAAGAGTAGGGTTTTGATTTACGACCCTCCAAGGGAGGGTTTGGAGGAGCGCCTGCGATTACTATTACTCTAATTGAATCGTTAGATTCAGCTAATTCGCATGCTTCTTTCAATGCTTTATGAGAATTAGAATTTAACGAATTTAATTTATCAGGACGATTAAGGGTCCAAATTGATATTACACCGCCCTCAGGGAATGTGCCCTCAACTGGAACGTTTTCGATTACTAGGATATCATCACTCATGCATTGTCGAAGAGGAATGAATGTTTGAAAGTACGGTTGATACAATTTCATTCTTTCTCGAACTGCGGAGGAGGCATTGGAGGAAGACCTGGTGGCGGAGGCATTGGAGGAAGACCTGGTGGCGGAGGCATTGGAGGAAGACCTGACGGGGATTGATTATCGGTATCTACAACTAATGTATCTGTTGTAGACTGGACTTTTTCTTTGTTCTTACTTTCAACTACTAAAGGGATTGTTAGTTTCAAAATTCTTGTATTATCAATCCTAACATAGGAAACTCCAAGAGGTTTAGTATCATCATATTCTTCAGATTCTTCTATTATTGTAAGGCCATGATTTGGATCATTCAATAAAGTGGCAAGATCTTCACCGTCTTCTACTTCAGTCCACAAACGAGCTTTTGCAGCTCTCCTTTCTGCTAAGGCCATTCTTCTCTTCCTTTCTAAAGATGAACGAATTTCTGCTTGTCTAGATCTACGTTGATCGACAAAATCCTCTATTTCTGACTCCATTTCAGATTGAGCATCAGATGTGATAACTAATTTTTTAGCAAGTTTAGTTCCTTCAACTGCTCCTACATTTGTGCGACTAAAATTGGGAGGAGGCAGAACTTCGGGATTCTCTAAATTTAGAGAAGGTGCCTCTGGCATAGGCATAGCAGGCAAAGGTGGTGGAATAGTGTGTGTTTTTTTCCGACTCCTTTGGAGTTTTTCTTCATTTACAGAATTAACTGGTTCTTGTTTTATCTCTGAATCTAATTGAACGGAAGGCACAATTATCTTTTCAGATTGAGGTTCACTGACTATAATTTTTGGAGGAGAAGAAATAAATTTTTGATTACCGGTAAACATTAAAATCGCTAGTATAGATAATAATACAACTCCGCCTGCAATTAAAGAAATAAAATCTAGCCTTCCTTGGAAAATTAAAAACAAACAAGAGCCTAAAATTAATGAGAACCAGCCAGTTATTCTCATCAAGGAAGGCATAATATCATCTCTGGGAGAGGGTGTCCTATCTTCACTTTGACGGAAGGCTGAGTTTATCATAAAGAATCCTTAGAGACTCTCCACGATGAGATTTAGATTCTTTTTCATAATCCTCCATCTCTCCAAAAGTACGACCATCGCCGGAATTGGGAATGAATATTGGGTCATAACCAAAGCCATTTGAGCCTTTAATTTCATTTGAAATTCTACCCAAGCATTTTCCTAAAGCATGGAAATATTTGCCATCACTATACATAATTGAAAAAGCACGATATTCTGCATCACGACTCTCTTCATTCAGAAGAAGTTTTAGTATCCCCTGATTTCCGATAGTTTCAGAAAAATAAGAAGAGTAAACACCAGGAAAATCATTTAAAGATTTGATAAATAATCCAGAATCTTCTACTAACAAAGCATGACTCTCAAAATCAGTTCCAGAGATTAACTCTAAAGCCTGCTGGATTTTATACTCAGATACAATTTCTATTTTAGATGATTGAGGCTCAACAATTTTTGGAGCAACTCCCTCAATAAGAAACTGTTCAACTTCATAACCTAACTTAGATAGAGTCTGGTTCGCTTCAATAACTTTATTTTTATTACTTGTCAGAAATAGTACCTTCATAATAATCACTAATAATCTAGGCATGATACCTTACTCGCCCTCGAATTGAGTTAAATCTTTCAATAACATCTTGCCCAGAAGGAGTAATATTATCAGAAGAATTTGATAAATAGCCGTCAATCATTGATTCTATTGCACCTTTTTCTTCATAATGACTTGCATTAAGGCATTCATGTAAAACTTGTAGATCAAGACCTAAATGTTCGATTTCTGGTGAAATTTTTGAAAGTCCGAAATCGATTAAAGTCAAATCTTCATTCTCATTTATCATCACGTTGTGTGTAGTCAAATCTCCATGAGAAATTCCTAATTCGTGTAACTGACGTATTAAGCCGCCGAATTTCTTTATCTGTTCAATATTAGATTCGCCATTTAATAAAGATTCATACAAAGTTACACCGTCTACCTCTGATAAAATAATCCAACCTTCATCTATATCTACATCAAATAGAGAAGGTGATGAAAGTTTAGTCGGATATAATTTTCTTAATACCCTGACTTCAACTGATAGTCTTTGACGTATTAATCTTCTATCTAAATCTGGATGACGATATGAACGAGGATTACGTTTTTTCAAAATAGCTTTCTCTCCCATCCAGTACCCTGAAAATACTGTTGCTTCAGCACCTTGATGAATCATTTTCAAAGGTTTCCATAATGGCACAGACTCATCATCCATGTGTACCGGAGATGACATACCTTGAAAGAGGTTAAACCTGACCATTGACTGAAATCACATGTCTATGGACCTACCAGCAGCGCCTAAAAGTCATGGAAAAGTGATTCCTAAATTATATCCAGAGGATAAGATTTTAGAAGAAGCAGAGAGGTTAATCAATGCAATAAAGCAACCTGAAAGGTGGACAATTGAACACTGCAAGACAATAGCAGCATATACGTTAGAGATCAATGAATTAAAAAAACAAAAAGATGTCTATCTTATTGCTCATTCATATCAAACACCAGATATTATCTATGGAGTGGCTGATGAAGTTTCAGACAGTTATTCACTGTCTAAATCTGCTAGGGACGCTGAACAAAAGATCATTCTTTTCTCCAGTGTTAGATTTATGGCAGAAACTGCTAAAATACTTAGTCCAAATAAGTTAGTAATACACCCATCACCAGAAGCAGGGTGCTCATTGTCAGAAAGTATTACTGCCAGAGACGTTAGAGAATTAAAGAAAAAATATCCTGGAGTTCCAGTGGCTTGCTACATCAATACTACAGCCGAGGTAAAAGCCGAAGTAGATGTATGTGTTACAAGTAGCAACTATCTTAAAATATGTGAAAATTTACCCGGAGATAAGTTAATTTTTGTTCCAGATCGATTTATGGGTGAGCATTTACAAAAATCATTAGCTGGAAAAAAGGATGTCGTAATTTATGACGGAGTATGCGAAGTTCATGCATTATTCACGGGTGAGAAAATTCTTTCTTGGAGAGAAAGAGCTAATGAAGCAGGAATCGACCTTCAAGTGCTAAGTCATCCTGAATGTTCAGCAGATGTTCTAGAAGAGAGTGATTTCATAGGCAGTAGTGAAGTTCTGATTAAAGAGTCTATTAGATTGGGGAGTGAAGGGAAAAATAATATTATGTTAATCACTGAATGTGGAACTGCTGATAGAGTTTTAGCAGAAACTAATGATGAAATGAATATTATTGGAACCTGTGTAATGTGTAGACATATGAAAACAACTCTATTGGAAGATATACTCCAATCATTGAGAGAACCAAGAGATGACCAAATAATTCGGCTAGACCAGGAAGTTATTGAAAAGGCTAAATTCTCTCTAGAGGAGATGTTTAGATATGCCGAAATTTAATTAATAATTCTTTTCTCGATAGCGGCCTGATGAGATAGTAGCAACAATAACGGAATTAACATCAATATTGCTGATTGTAATACGACAGATGAATACTCTTCGAAAGTTTTCTCTAATGAATAAATAACTAATTTTGAGTCGCCATTTTCATTAATTTCAATCCATGTTACACCATTATCAAGCACATGGGGATTTTCTTGGTCTAAATCATCAACAGTTATTTGAACACGCCCATTATTATCTTCAATATTCCAAATGAATACATCTCTATTGAAATCTTCAGGTTCAAGATTGATAGTAGGTGAAAAAATTGGTCTCTGTAAAAAAGCAATATAATTTCCTTCAATACTAGGAGACTCTGATGGCCATAAGGGATTGGAAATCATTTCTTGATTACCTGTCAGAGCATCCACTAAAATTAAGCGATTTAGAGGACCAACATCAACTAAAACGACTACTAAATTACCTTCCATCTCGATATCGATAATTGTTGAGTTATTATAATCAACAGGTATTTCATAGAATTGTGCTAGATATTCGTCATTTAATTCATTTGAGAAATTTTCAATCAATATATTTATTTCAATCCCTGGATTAAAAGGTGTAGTGACATTAATCATAGGGCCGTTAATAGTATTGTATGCCGAAGCGAATAATTGTCCAGCCCCTTCTATTGCAGTTAATCCTTCAATATTATTGGTGCTGATCAATTCGTTATTAATGGCATTGAAAAACTCAATTGTATTATTCTTAACTATAACTAAACAAGGTTGTCCCTGATTATTCTCAACAATAGAAACAGCATCTAATTTATCATCATCAATTAGACTAAATATCGGCTCAAAAACTTCTATAGAAGAATTATTTAATTGAAAGAAATCTAATTTTAATTCGTCAAAAAGTATAAGATTATTATTTGATAATTCAATTTGAGGGGGGGAAGACCAATTATTTCCTTGAATAATTGCTTCCTTCTGAGTACTTATATTCCATAACTTGATTGTTATTTCATCATCTATATCTTCAACTCCAACTACCCAACCTTCAGAACCAGCAGCATTAGTAGGGTTAACTCCTTCAATTGGAAAATCTTGATGAGTCGCGTCCCACAATAATACACCACTAGTCAAAATTAATACCGCCGCAATAAACGCTTTTGTCTGGCTAGAACTTGGCTGTTGAATTGGATGAAAGAACTTCTTAGTAATGACCCAAGACTCTGAAAACCATTTCTTAGGGTTATCAATTGCACGAGCTAGTCTTCTTGAAAATAACCTTTCATCGGCAAATTGCCAGATTGGTTTATGTGTTTTGGCTGTGATTTCGACTGCAATCATTGCAATAATAATACCACCAATTATATCTGTGACCCAATGAATCCCAAGATAAAGTATTGTAAATGCTGTTATTATGATAAAAATTAACAGTAATCTCCTATATCTTAACCATCTTTCATCAGAATCCCATCTTTCCATTGTTAACCATATAGCAAAAGGTAAGCCTATATGCAAACTTGGCATTCCATTTGTAAATGGATCAATCTGTATGAACCAATTATGAATTTCTGGTGTTAAATCATAAGCTATTGTTTCCATTTCCGGAATATAGTTTCCAGTTACTCTAACATTAAAAAATAGGTAAAATGGAATGGCTAAGATATAGACCCAAAACATCGATAATGAAACCCTATCTGCCATATATCTATCGTCAAAGAAAATTGGATAAATAAATGATGAGAATGTTACGGCCATGAACCCCATAACATAGAAGTGTGTTAAACCAAAAGATAGTAATGTATTATTCAGTGAATCTTGTATCCACCAGACAATATCACCCTCTATTGCATAAATGTATGGAGTCATGTCAAGTTGAGTGTTGGCCATTAGAATCCGGTCTAATTGATCTAATATGTCCTTCCACAAATATACTGAAAAAACAACTATCATATGAGCCCAATATCTTCTGAACATATCGATGAAACTGGAGATGCGAATTTTAGCATAATCTGGCTTGAAAAATGGCATTAAAGAAATACTAATTATGATTGCTCCAGTAATCCATGTAAGGTAAATACCACTCGCCACTGCCATATTACCAATA
>DAFS01000034.1:0-6056 GCA_002495525.1 Euryarchaeota archaeon UBA89
GTAAGTTCGAGTAATGACCAACGTGACCAACGTGATTCAGTATTCCATGAATGCATCAAAGTTTGACGTTCATTTACGTCTCTTCTTAGCCCCCAATGACGAATATAATTGACATATTCTAAAGTTAGTATTGCCAGTAATGAAAGTATTATCCAACCAGATAAAAGTACTACGCCATTTGAAAATGTAAGTAAAATCAAACCCGCTATTATTTGTAACGAAAAATGTTGTATTGTAGGATTCCTGAGACCTTCACGGCCTTTTTTATTATGAACACGAATTGAAGATATGAATTGACCAGGGATTGTTCTTAACCAAAAAATCCAAATTCCTTCATCTAACGTCGCACTAGCCGAATCTCGATTTGTAGCTACCCACTTATGGTGTACATGATTATGCTCTGTAGTGAAATGGGAGTAATTGACTGAAAATAACAGAAGTCTAGCAAGAATCCAACCAGGACTCTTTGGTTTATGGTGACCAAGTTCGTGAGCAGTTACAATCGCAGAGGCTCCTGAACAAAGTCCTGTTGAGATTGCTGCTGTGATTAACCAAAAATTAATTTCATTCTGTTGAAATGCGAAAAAGAAAAAGGAACCGATCACAAAAAAGTGCGATATTCCATGAACCCATAATAATATCTCAAATGGGGTGCCAGAGTCTCTTG
The DNA here is from genome assembly GCA_002495525.1 of Euryarchaeota archaeon UBA89. Classification (GTDB taxonomy): domain Archaea; phylum Thermoplasmatota; class Poseidoniia; order Poseidoniales; family Thalassarchaeaceae; genus MGIIb-O2. The sequence goes on from DAFS01000034.1 coordinate 668, forward strand.
GTGGACGAGGGACCTTACTTTTACCAAATAAAATATCTAGAAGAGGACTTATTCCCCAAATAAAAATCACACCCATTGCAGTGAAAAGCCCACCCATCAGATTTCCACTGATCACTAAAACAGGGCTAATCAAACCAAATAAATGAAAAATCCAAGGTTCTGGGGATATACTGCCCTTCTCCATGTATTATACAATGAGAGGATATTATTAGCATTTTCTGAAATTATCCTACTGTAATTTCTTTTCTTTTATACCGAATAAAAATCGTGTTATTTTAGTTCGGCGTACCAATTCAAAGAACAAATAGCAAGTTAAGAAAACAAATAAAGTTGAAAGTATGACAGCAGGATAATTCTTTAGACCCATATTTGTGGATATTCTAAGACCTGCAAATGTTAATGGCATGTGTACGATATAGAATGGGTATACTCCCTGATTTAGATATGATAAGTTTGGACTAGGTGTATTAAGTAGTTTAGAACCCCATGAAAATATTGTTAGACACCAAAACCAAGCATGAAAACTGTGTATTAGACACGCTAACATCGTCATTTTATTGTGAAAAATACCGTCTTCTAACCACCCTCCGTCGACATAGGGGATACCTGAGTCATGTTGTTGGATTCTTAACCAAATAAAACATATAGTAAGTATTAATGTAATGAGTGTAATTGAAAAACGTTGTTTGTCAAGAAAATTATAGTATTGTTCTTTTGCAATAATACAAATATATCCAAATGCAAAAAATCCGAAAAACCAAAACCATTCATATCCAACACCAATATATCCAGGAAACCAAGGTTTGAATAAAAATTCAGTAATGCTTAGAATTAACGGTAGAATCAAGAAAATACCCAAACACATAGGGGTAGTGAAAAAAGAACGAAGAAAACAAACTAAATCTCCATTAGGATATTTGCTTACATAGTGAAATATAGGAGTCATGAGCAATGAATATTGAAACAAATTCCAAAGGAACCAAAGATGACCCAAAGCAATTAACTTACCAAAAATAGGTATCCAGAATACAAGAGAACGCCAAATAATACCCAATATAAAAGAAATCGAGAGAGCAACTGGATCACTGCCTTCATCACCTAAAATTACAGAACCAACAAAACCCATTGTCCATGCTCCGAAAAACATAGGTATAAGCAAGCGTTGACTTCTCTCTTTGAGAAATAATTTCCAAGTTCGACTTTTGAATGCAAATGCAGTACCCATACCAGATATCATGAATAATGCAGCAAGTCTCCATTGATGCATCCAATGTAAAATCATACTAGTAAATGAAATTGATTCAGTTGTATAATCATTACTTTCTTCTACGAATTCAAACTCATCTTTTTCACTTAACTCGTCTATATTAGGATTGATCTCAGTTCCATATGTAGACCAATAAACGCCTATAGCAACATGAAAAGGAATCAATAATCCAAAAAGAATTACTCTCAACCAATCAATATCGTATCTACGAACTTTGACAGTATCCATTGATAAAACCGAGAGACAAAATACATATTATATTATCACAGTAAGAATTAGAATGTTATATCGAATGCCAACAAACAAATACCAACAATAAGGGCGGGAATAGTGGTATGAACTGTTGCCCAGATACTAGCTACTCGATGCCTCACGAGTAATGGGAAGAGTGCATCACCATCTTGACTGATGGCATTAGCCACAAGTGCTGGAAACGAGATTAAATCCTTAGTATATGCAGTAATAGCGATGATTTGTGGACCACATCCTGGAATTAATCCTATTGCAGCTGCAAGAATTACTGCTATAATTCCATCACCATAGAGGGCTAAATCAGCCTCTGTCATACCCGAAAACAACATAGAAAACTCGAATATTAGATAGGCTGACATTACCCAAAAAGTAACAAATGCAGTTTCACTTGCTGAATGAATCATTGTTTCGCGCATTGAATATAATTTATCACCAATTGATGCTTCAGAATCGTCACTAATCCAATTCTTTTGCGAAATGTATAAAATTATAGATAACGATGTTCCAATCAAACCGATCCATGTAATAAAGCCATCTAGTGTCAAGGGATTATAACTAATTTCGAGAGCGAAATCTGCATCTTGAGCGCTCCAAACTAATAGCAAAATTGCGAATATCAATCCAAGAGAGGTTACAATCCACCACACAGTGTAGCCTTGATGGAGTAGAAAATATCCCCATCCTGTTTTTTCTTCTCTTCCGAGGTCATCGAAGACTTCTCTCATATTTTCATTATTTCCATTTTTAATGATGGCCCGAGATGGAGAATTGTCATTATAATTTGAACTGAGTTTACCTAATGGATTACTGGGCGTTATCTTCAAACCATCAACAAGATAGCCCCAAGAAATTCCGATGACTAAAGAAATAATATGAACTGCTATTACAGGGGCGATAAATGATGGATCAGTAACTGCTGCGCCGATTAGAACGAATGCTGCATCGCCTAAAGTAGCAATAAGGGTCGCTATTACAGTTCCATAAGTAACGTAACCACGAGCGTACATTGGCATCATTACGATAGCACCTCCACACCCCGGAGTAATACCCATAAGGGCTCCAATTACCGGTTGCCAAGCAGTATTTGCTCTGATCGTATCAACAAATCTACCCGCACTTATGTACTGCAACCAACTGAAAAATAGAACCATTGCAGCTACAAAAACGGTCACTGCAAGAAATGCGTCCCGCATGCTGACAACAATAATTTCGAATACTTCCGTCGAGGTTACCATTAACTTCACTCCTCAAAAGATTTAGAGTTTGTATAATTCAATAAATTAGGTATATATGTTAGAATAGCCGTTAAACAGAATATTATTGCTGCCACTAAAGCAATCATTGAACCGCTTCCTGTATCATTTTCGGCTGAGAAATACAGACCTAATAGTACCGAGCTTAGCCCAAAAATTTGCGTCCATATCATGCATGTACGGAAACTTCTTCCAACTAATTGAGCAGTAGCCGCAGGTGTGACAAGTAATGATGTAACTAGTAACGCACCTACGACTTGAACCATACTCACAACTACAGCAGCCGTCACCACACTGAATAATAGACCAATTGAACGTACAGGAATGCCTTGGACTGCAGCGGCCAGAGGGTCAACCGTAATTGCAAGTAAACCAGATCTAATAGAGAATAAAATGAGGATTGAACTTATGCAAATCCATGCAATAAGATCTAAATCCGATTGATCAATCAAGAGTAAATTTCCAAAGAGATAACCTTCAATATCTGTAGTTATACCTCCGCCATTCATACGCAAAGCGACAAGCCCAAAAGCCAACATTCCAGTGAGGAAAATTGCTATTGATGCATCACCTGTAAGTATCTCTCTGGATTGAAGTTCATAAATAATGATTGAAGCGATAATGCTGAAAAATAATGCATACCACAAAGGAGAAGTTGCCCCTAATATAACCCCTATAGCAACACCACCAAAAGAAACATGTGCCAAACCATCTCCTATCAATGCAAGATTTCGGATAAGTAAAAATGTACCTAACAATCCAGCTACTATTGTAACAATAATTGCAGAAATCATAGCTCTTTGAAACATTTCCATAGTAAAGAAGTAAGGAAAAATCTCTCCTGGAATTAAAAACTCTACAGATTCTAATAATGGTGTGAAGATTTTCATTAATGATTCTCCTGGAGAGGTAAAGAAGAAATTAATGATGGGATAGAAATACCAGTACAAACATAGGAATAAGAAAAATGACAAATATGATATTTTTGGTCTCAGATTCATTTACTACACCTCCTCTGCCCATGGAATTTCTTGAATTTGGATAGGGCTATCATGTGCAGGAGTGATTCCGCGTAAGTCGGCTAATATGTCCAAATCAGGAAAGAGATTTGTGGGACCATCAAACCAAATTTTTTCTTCCAAGAAAATCATTCTATGAGCAGTTTGGCGTATTGCAGTTAAATCATGAGAAACCATAAGGATAGTTTTTCCAGCATGATGACATAATTGGTCTAATAACTTCAATAAGGAATTTCTAGCATCACGATCCATACCCACTAAAGGCTCATCCAATAGTATAAATTCTGCTTCGGTAGCCAGTGCTCTCGCAATTACTGCACGTTGTCTCTGACCACCAGATAAACGAGATACATCCACATTTTCAACATCCTCTAAGCCTACCATTTCGATAGCTCGTGAAACCTTCTCATTGCTCCCATCTGACCAGGAAAACATATTTTTACCGCTAATAGTACCTAATTTGACTAATTCTCTAACTGTTAATTTAACTTGACGTGGTAAGTAAGATGCTGCTTGTGACACCCATCCGATTCTTCCAAAGAAATTTCTTGGATTGGGGACATCGCCATAGATTGAAATTGACCCGTTGTGTGGCTTTAACACTCCTAGAAGTGATAAAAGAAGAGTTGACTTGCCACTCCCATTTGGACCAACAAGACCGATAAATTCACCCTTTTGAATAGTTAAATCAACATCTTTTAGAACTATTTTGCCTGAACGAATTACTGATAAATTATTTACCTCTAAAATTGGAGGATCACAACATTCTTCATCAGTCGGCTTCGTTTCCACATTAATTCCTACCTAGATGACTATTGTTCGCATCGATAGGGCATTGTTAAAATCTAGTACGCTTAGAACGTAAATATTCTAAGAACAAATTGCCTATCAACGCTACAAATACTCCAGTAACGAAGATAATAGGCAACAAGTCTACGTAGTTCAAATTACAACACCAACAAATAATAAAAAATTATTAATTAGCATCCGCATCCAGAAATAATATTCTCTAGATTCTTATTCATCATTGATAGATAATTGTCACTAGAATCGCTAGGTGCCATTTCCATTGTGTAAAGAATCTCTAATGAAACTCCAGTTTGCTCAACTATAGAATTGACAGCTGTTTGATCTGTATATTCCTCAACGAAAAGAACAGTAATTCCTTTCTCTTCAATACTCTCTACAACTTCAGCAATGTCAGCAGGTGATGGTTCACCTTCGGGATCTAATCCATGTAATGTAATAATATCAATATCATATTGTACAGACATGTATGAATATGCATTATGGTTTGCAACAATTGTCTTGTCCTGTCCCGCCATATCGCAAGTTCCATCTTCTCCGAAAGCTGCTGTGAATCTCTCATGTAGATCCATTAATTGAACACTGTAAGATGCAGCATTTTCAGTGAAAGTATCGGAACCATTAGGGAATATTGAACTTAGTGAAGCCAAAACCACATTAACCTGTGCTTCGAAAGCAATAGGACTTAACCAGCTGTGTGGATCATATGTGAATGCATCTTCATCGTCACCTGCAACAATTTCATCACCATCATCACCATGGTCATCATGGTCATCGTCACCGTGGTCATC
>DAFS01000034.1:6380-6576 GCA_002495525.1 Euryarchaeota archaeon UBA89
CACCGTGGTCATCGTCACCGTGGTCGTCATGATCATCATGATCGTCGTGTCCGCCCTCATCCATTACAATGTACATATGAATATCATTAGGTAAGACGAATCCATAATCGCCTTCTGCCTCAATATGAATAACAACTGCTCCCATTCCGTGGTGTTCCTCTTCATCAGAGTGATCGTCTCCACCGGGACCGCTATT
>DAFS01000059.1 GCA_002495525.1 Euryarchaeota archaeon UBA89
CACCTCAGCACCGATCAACTCAGGCATGCTTGGAAAGGAGAGTGGAGTCATTTCAACAACGGCCCTACTAGCACTTTCGGTACTTATTCTACCGATGATAGGCACTACGTTTGGGTTCCAAACGGGACATATGAAATGCAAATTGCATTCAGTTCTCTTGATTGGGATACCGATACGGCTCAAATAGCCCAAATTAGGCCAAATGTTGATCTCGCCTCCGATGGAAATGATGATGCACAAGGACAGGGGACGCTAGTTGGTGATACGATTTACATCGTATTGGATATTCAACCGGAGCATTGGAATGCATGGACTGAATTTGATGTGACAGGGACAGCGATATCTCTTCCAGTCACAGGAGTTTTAACGGGTTCAGAATTTATGGAGCCGCGAGTACCTTACACATTTGACGTTCTACTGACGCTCGATGTTAGCCAAGAATGGATGTTTGAGGTGCCATTACGATTCGATGGATACTCAGACTTGGATCCGGCTCCTCCATCTGATTTCTACGATGAAGATTCATCATTTGACTTGATAATGGTCAGGCCGATTTATGATGAAAGTAAGATACCTGTATTTAATGCTGACAATTCCCCAATAATTGAAAAATCATCTAACTCAATTCTTATGGCTGGATTTTTGCTTTCGTCTCTTCTCATCGTTGTGGTGGCTGTTACTATATGGCTGCGGAATAAATCTGATGATGTCTTAGACGCTGTAATTGAAAATGAAGATTGAAATAATTATCAAATTCTTGTTTCATACTGAATATATTATACCGTTATTCTGATGTATGAGGTGTACTGACGGTTGTTCATGCGTGCTATAGCCGGCTGTATGGTATTACTTTTTTTGGCGCCAATGATTTCTGGTTGTTTTGCCGGCGATACCGTTGAGGAAATAAAGGAGAATAATCCCTTTGATGATCTCTGCCCAAATGGCATTGCTAACAATACCTGGTATCACTATTCCGGGGCTATCGATGCTTTGACTGCCCCTCATATGGTAAATGGAACTTCAATTTTACAAGGTGAAAATATTCCTATATGTACAGAAGGAACATATTATGGAATTGGGTTCTCAACTTTTGAGCCCACTATTGGGATTACTTCACAAGATAACATCTACATGACGAGTTGGGGGAATGGGGCTGCTGGCGCTACTGCAATTATTCAGTGTACCAACCTTTTCGAGATGACTAATATTTCCGAGTATTCATGCCAGGATGTCTACAGTCCTACTCTAATTCCTGTTGGAAATTCTAATGATCCTTATGTTTACGTAGACCCTTGGACAGATCGAATAATGAAATTCGATATGCATGCCTTGTTGGGAATGACTGTAGAGACATCAGATGATGAGGGAGAAACATGGTCTCCGTTACCTACAGGTGCTTCGGGAACTTCGATTCAGGACCATCAAACAATAGCTTCTTCTCCTTATCCTGCAGTATTACATCCAACAACATGGGTGTTCTGTATCAATGGTAACTGGCAGTCTCCTCTATGCTCATCAAGTTTTGATGGGGGGTTGACTTGGACGCAGCAAGTTCCGGGTGCTCCACCTAATTGTAACAGTGGAGGATTAACTGGTCATATGGTAGGGGCCAATGATGGGAACTTCTACAGAGGCAATCCTAGTTGTGATGGAGAAGGTTATTCTATTTACAAATCTACAGATGGTGGTTTGACTTGGTCTGAACATGTTCTACCAACAGATGTTACTGGCACAGCAGATACTTGGAATGCCGAAGAGGCACAGGTTTACCCTGACGAAGAAAACAATATACATGCAATGTGGATGGGTATTGATGATTTGCCATATTATTCGTATTCCTTAGATCAAGGAGATTCTTGGAGTGAACCGTTGATGATCGCCCCTCCAGGCTTGAATGGTACGGGTTTCCCTGCAGTAGCAGCAGGGGATAGTGGCCGTGTCGCCTTTGCATATCTAGGAGATACTGGAGGAGATACATGGAATGGTTATATTTCAGTTATGACGGATTCTTTCAGTGATATGCCACTAATAACTACTGTCCAAGTGAATGACTTTGGCGACCCGTTGAGCCTGGAAGAAGAATGTGGATACAATAGGTGTGGAGGATTTGGAGATTTCATAGATATTCTTGTAGATAGTCATGGAAGGGCTTGGTTTGGTCTTTCTCATAATATTGGGAATAATATACAAGATGAGGGGATCTACGGAACTACGACGATGGGGCCGAGTCTCCGAGGACCAGTGGTACCACTGAACGTATTACCAGAAGGCGGGCCTCAAACATTGGCTTGATTCAGAATCCGTTTGACCAGATATCAATACCTTGGAGAATGAAACCACCTGCAAATATCAACATTGCAATACCACAAAGAGCTAATGCAAATTTATAAGTTTTGGCGGAGATATTGCCGCGACTTTTATCGAATAAATATGCAATAAAGGTCTTCACCAAAATTATTGAGATTAAGAAAGATACTGCATATGCAATAGGTGCCAAAGGTTCTTTTTCGGCAGCAGATGCCATCAGAGGACCTCCTATCAAAAACCAAAAAACATAGACATTGGGGTTCAACAAATTAGTCAATAGACCTCTTCGAAAGGCCCCCTTCGTATCAGTAATTAATTCATCACCAATTGGCGGCTCTATAGAAAAGCAGTCTATCCCCATTTTTATTAAAAATAGTCCTCCAATTATTGAGATTGTAAATAATGCAAGGGGTTGTGTAGCGAACCATGTCGCAGCAAATAAGCTAATTATTACTAACGGGCCATCTGTAAAAATTGGTGCTGCTGCCGTCCAAGCACCTGCCCTAAGGCCACCGGAAAGTGTTTCCTTGATGACCATGGTAAGAAGGGGGCCCGGCTTTATTCCTTCAACCAAGCCCAAGGTAATACCGGCTAAAGTCAGCCCTAGAATAAGATCAATTTCCATATTATCATCTTCTAGATGCTAGTTTCGCAAGTAGATTTAATATTTCGATATATAACCATATCAGTGTTATCATTAATCCGAAAGCAGCTCTCCATTCTAATTGTTTAGGAGCACCTCTTTTGACTCCTTTTTCAATGAAATCAAAATCTGCAACTAAACAAAGAGCGCCTATTCCAATAACAAATAGAGAGAAAGCAATTCCTACGGGGCCATTTCCATGAATTAAAGGTATACTAAATCCTAAAAACATACCAACAAAAGAGGCGATATATATGATTGCTATAGCGCCTAAAGAAGAATACACTGCTATAGCAAGGTTTCTGTCCCATGAAATTAAACGTGCCCGGTATAGCGTCAACATTGAGCCTAAGATTGAGAAAGTTAGCACTGCTGCAATTATACCCAAACCCGGAAACTCTACTGCATATTCTATGAAATATGTGAAACCGCCCAATGCAAGGCCCTCAAATCCAGCATAAGCACATATCAAAATAGGGTTCATAGATTTAGAAAAAATTACAATCATTGCAGTAATAAAACCGCCTAAAAATCCTATAATTGCAAGCCCGGGCGCGAAGGCATAAGTTGCTATGGCCAAAGTAGTAGTGATTATCAGAAGTATTCCGGTTTTTTCTGCGGTCCCCTCCATAGTCATCAAATTAGAGTTCTCATCCCACCAAGATGCTTCTTGATAGTTCGACTTATCGAAAGTTGAGTCTGATAGGGTGGGGTTCCTTGAACGGTACATTGTAACGTCTCAAAGGGTAGACATACTCAAATCTTGGCACTGAAATTACTAGTTTAGAAGTTCTTTCAAGTGTAATCCTGTATAGCTGCCCTTAACTTTAGCAATCTTTTCAGGTGGACCTTCTGCTACTATAAGTCCACCCAATTCTCCTCCTTCTGGCCCTAGATCAATCACCCAATCTGCGCATTTAACCACATCTAAATGGTGTTCAATTACAATTACGGTATGTCCATTTCTTCGAAGACGTAACATTACCTCTGTTAGTTGGTGTACATCAAACATAGAAAGTCCAGTTGTAGGTTCATCAAGGATGTAAACTGTGTGACTTCTGGTAGGTCTATGTAATTCCGATGCTAATTTTACTCGTTGCGCTTCTCCGCCCGATAGAGTGGTTGCAGGTTGGCCAAGTCGTATGTAACCCAGCCCTACATCTTTCAGAGTTGTGAGAATACGACTTAATGACTTTTGATTTTGGAAAAATACAACTGCCTCATCAACAGACATTTCTAGAACTTCTTGAATATTTTTTCCTTTCCATTCAACTTCCAAAGTTTCTCTAGTGTATCTTTTTCCTTTGCAGACATCACATGTGACCCATACATCAGGTAAAAAATTCATTTCTAGTTTTATAGATCCTGCGCCTTTGCAAGATTCACATCTTCCACCTTTAACATTGAAAGAAAATTGTCCTGGTTGGTAACCTCGTTCTTTAGAAATTACAGTCGCTGCAAATAGATTTCTGATATGTCCAAATGCCCCGGTATATGTCGCTGCGTTTGAACGAGGTGTTCTACCTATAGGAGATTGATCTATGACAATGGTTTTGTCTACAGCTTCGAAGCCTTCCATCTTATCATGTCGTCCAGGAGAAGTATCGCTACCGTGTATTTCACGTAATAATGCAGGGGCTAATGTTGATGCTACTAAGGAAGATTTACCTGAGCCGGAGACGCCGGTAATGGCAACTACACAACCTAAAGGAATTGAAACATTTATGTTTTGCAGATTATTTTCTCTCGCGCCTACAATATGAATCCATTTTCCATCTTCTGGTGTTTTCCTATCAGTAGGAATAGGAATATTTTCTTTGCCTGAAAGATACGCCCCCGTAATACTGTCATCATTAGAAAGCAGTTCATCTAACTCTCCACTAACCAGCACCTTCCCTCCTTCTTTACCCGCACCGGGACCTATGTCAACAAGCCAGTCAGCCTGCCTCAGAGTTGCTTCATCGTGTTCAACTACAAGCAAGGTATTCCCTAATTCAGTTAGTTCTCTTAGGGTTTCCAGAAGACGGTCGTTATCTCTAGGATGTAAGCCAATACTTGGTTCGTCAAGAACATACATCACTCCTGTCAATCTTGTACCAATTTGAGTAGCTAATCTAATCCTTTGAGATTCTCCTCCGGAAAGCGTACTTGCTCGTCTATCTAACGTAAGATAATCCAATCCAACTAGTGCAAGGAATCTTAATCTGGCTTCGATTTCTTTGATTATTTCGGTACCGATAAAAATCGACCTTTCAGATAATTGTGATGTTTTAGAAATAATCTCAGTGTTTGGTTTGTCTCTACCTAATTTTTCCCATGTTTGGTCGAGTTCCCCGGCTCTCCAATACTGTACAACAGCTAACGCTTCTAAGACACTACAAGAGGATATGGCAGGCAAAGATATTCCCCCTACTATCACTTTACTAACTGCATCATTCAATTTTTGACCTTTGCAATCTGGGCATGGTTCATCGTTCATGTATGAGGCCATTCTAGACCTTGTTCTATCTGAAGAGGTTTCATTGTAAGTTCTACGAATTCGGCTAAATACACCCTCCCATGGCCTTAGCATCTGGTATGAAGAGCCTTTCTCAGAAGTAAATTCAAAAGATATTGCTGTACCTCCAGAGCCATGAAGAAGAATGTCTTGCTCATCATCATTAAGACTTCCAAATTCTAAATTCGTAGGAATTCCATAGTGCTCACAAACCTGCCTCATTTGACTCTTATACCAACCAGACATCATAGAAGATCTAAATGGTCTAATACAGCCATCTTCAACAGAAGCTGTTCTATCAATTACTAGGTCTGGGGAAAACTCTCTTTTCACACCTAGTCCTTGACAATTTGGACAAGCCCCGAGTGGGTTATTGAAAGAAAATACTCTAGGAGACATTTCTGGTAGGAATGCCCCGTGTTCTGGGCATGCAAACTCTTCGGAATAAGGAATTATTTGGCCTTTTTCAGTTTTTTCTGCCTCTTCGTTACGAATACTCGCTTTATTTTTCTTCAGGCTTTCGATAGCTATGGTCCCTCCGCCAAGGCGCAGCCCTGCTTCAATTGCTTCAGTTAATCTCTGTCTGTTTGCTCTGTTCAATTTCAATCTATCAATTCTGACATCGATATCATGCCTGAGATTCTTTTCTAAATCTGGAGGTTGTTCGAAATTTGCCTCTCGGCCATTTATTTTACCTTCCAAATACCCTTGTTCAATTAATCCTTTGAATAAATCTACATGTGTTCCCTTTCTGTTTCGAATTGTGGGGCTCCAAATAGCTATGGCATGTTCTTCGAAACGCCACATTATATCATCTACAATTTCTTGAACTGTTCTTCTGGCGACTTCCCTTCCACATTCCGGGCAATGAGGGACCCCTACTCTCGCCCAAAGTAATCGCATGTAATCCATAATTTCAGTAACAGTGGCGACCGTTGACCTTGGATTATGACTGCCTTGTTTCTGATCAATACTTATTGCAGGAGAGAGGCCTTCTATAGAATCACAATCTGGCTTCTTCATTTGGCCTAAAAATTGACGAGCATATGAGCTAAGGCTTTCTACATACCTTCTTTGTCCCTCAGCGTATAGAGTATCGAATGCTAAACTTGACTTTCCTGAACCTGAAACTCCAGAAATAACTACAAATTTACCTCTCGGTATTTCTACATCAATGTCTTGTAGATTGTGAGTTCTTGCTCCTTTAACTTCTATCCAACCTTGATCGATAGATGTTTTTTTATTTTTACGAGCCATTAGCGCCCCCCCTAACTGTACTTAACGGAATGTTGGCCGCTATTGAAGAAATGTATTCTTTTTTCTATCAATTAAACCAAAATGCGTCAATTATGTCCCCTATTTCTGCATCTGTATTCGGAGGCAGTAATGTCACTCCATTATGTGCAACCATACTATGTATGTTCCCACTTCCTTGGTGAGTATGTGTTGATGCCTGAAGTCCGTCTTTTTCACTAACTATTCTAATGCGGCGCAAACAAAGTTTGTTTTCTGCTCCTCTAACACTGTTTTTCATTTTCACCCTAACTTTTCTTCCCAAATTAGGGCGCGCTGTTTCTTTGATACGGTAAGTAGCAGAGAACCATGGGCAAACCAACATCAAGAATACTAAATGGCTGCTGACAGGATTTCCAGGTAGGCCAAATAGCGGCTTATTTTTCCATTTGCCAAAAATCGGGGGGCCTCCGGGTCTCATATTTATTTTCCAAAAATTAATTTCGCCCTCTGTTTCCATAATTTTTCTTACTATATCCCAATCTCCCATAGATACTCCGCCGGTCGTTATTAATGCATCACAATTTTCCACTGCGTCGTCCAAAGTCTCTCGTAATTGGTCTACAGAATCCGTAACTATACCGTAACGGACCGGTTTGCCGCCCATTTTTTCGACTAAAGCGGCGATACCAAAAGAATTAGATTCAAAGATTTGCCAGTCTTTAATTTTAGAATTTGGCATTACTAGTTCGTCACCAGTACTGATTATTCCAATTATGGGTTTTCGAAAAACTGAAATTTCATCATAACCCATTGTTGCAGCAAGCGAGATTGTGGAAGACCCCATGCAAGTTCCCTCGGGAATAGCTAGTTTTCCTCTAGATAAATTTTCTCCTTTGATACGAATAAATGATTTTTTGGCTTGACCTGTAATTATTACATTCTCACCCTCTATTCTACTGTTTTCTACGATTACTATAGCGTCTGCTCCGTCAGGTATTGGGGCGCCTGTCGTTATCTTACAAGCCTCTCCAGATTTTATTCTATGGACATTTTTCGATCCTGCTTGAATTGCTCCAACTATTCTCAAAATTGTAACATTGTTTGAAGAGCAGTCCTCTTTTCTTACGGCCCATCCATCCATAGCAGAATTATCGAATCGGGGGTCATTGACTTTGGATACTAATCCCTTTGCAAGTATTCTTCCATTTGCTTTGTCGAGATGGATGGTTTCTAAAGATAGATTTAATTTGCAAGCAGATATCAATTCTTTGGCTCTTTCGATACTTACTCCGACCTCCATGCAATCAACGAGGCGCTCCGTACAAATGAATTATGCGTTGATTCTTGGAGAGTGTTATTCAAATATTACTAATATGACGCCTTATTGTGTTCATAGAAGGAGAGTTTTTGATTCTCTTTCTATTATTTCTGATTGCTATGCTATATTCCAGTGTTGGACATGGTGGAGCGTCAGGGTATCTTGCAATTTTGTCCCTAACAATTTATGCTGAATATGATAGTGGGTGGTTAAAACAGCATGCATGGGCGTTAAATTTAGTAGTCGCTGCAATTGCTTTTTATCATTATAAAAAAGCGGGTTTTTTCAATGTAAAATTGACTTTTCCGTTTATTCTAGCGAGCATTCCGTTTGCTATTATTGGAGGATATATGAAAGTTGATGGGGTTTTCTACGATACTCTGCTATCGATTACTTTAGTTTGGGCCGCATATAAATTATTACAAGTAAAAGAAATATATTCAACAATAGAATTTCAGGTTCCTAGCTTGAGATATGCTGCCCCCATTGGAGGAGGGATCGGTTTGATGAGCGGCATTATAGGGGTGGGCGGAGGTATTTTCTTGTCCCCTATACTTTTACTGAAAAAATGGGCAGATCCGAAAACTGCTGCTGCAACTGCAGCGCTTTTTATCTGGGTTAATTCGATGGCGGGATTGGTCGGGGCTGGAATTTCAGGGCAATTGGTTATCCAAATGGATATCTTATTTCCTTTTGTTATAGCAGTACTATTAGGAGGATATATAGGGGCGAAATATGGTTCCGAAAATGCCCACCAGGCTTTAATTAGAAAACTATTGATAGTTGTATTAATCATAGCTTCGTTGAAAAGAATATCTTATCTTTTGATATGATTATATTCCTATAAAATCAGAATGGCCACATTCCGGGTGTGCACAAATCACTTTGTATCTTTCTCTTTTAGGGCGAGGTATTCGCATCATTACGCCGCACATCGTACATTGATGAGTTACAATTTCTGGCTCTTTGGGTGTTGGGTCTTCATAATCTTCGAAATTTTCTTCCATCGAAGTCCAACCGATTTGATCTGAATAAGTATCTTCTTCTTCTGTAATTTTCTTTTGCCTCAAATTTAACTTGATGTTAATTCTACGCCCTTTCCTTTTCTTTTTTGTGGGCTTGGGTTTTCCTTTGGGTTTGACTTTAGGTTTAGGTTTGCGCTTAGGAGGAGATTTTGGTGCTTCTTTCTTAGGTTTACTAGGAGGTGTTGGAGGTTTGCCTGGCGGAGGCGGTGCTTTCCCGGGAGGCATTGGAG
>DAFS01000061.1 GCA_002495525.1 Euryarchaeota archaeon UBA89
GAAAATGGATTACTGGATCCTTCTACTATCTCACCTCTAAGATCTATAGAACAACCATACAGGAATCACAATGGAGGACACTTGATTAGTATTGGAAATAATCAATATCTGTGGGGTATTGGTGATGGAGGAAGTGCAAATGACCCTGGAGATAATGGTCAGGATGATAGTAATTCTCTTGGAAGCATTAACTTTTTTTCATACCTAAATGGAGAAATTTCTCCTGTCCTTAATGATACAGAAGACGATCCTTATGTCTTACATCATGGTCTAAGAAATCCATGGAGATTTTCAATGGGTGAAAATAATATGATTTGGATTGGAGATGTTGGGCAAAATTGTTGGGAAGAAATAAATTTAGTCCCACTATTCGAAAGAAAGAATCTTGGTTGGTCAATAAAAGAAGGTTTCCAAGATTTCGAAGAAGGCGGTGAGTGTTATGAAAATAGTAATCAAACCGATGATGATTTAACCTATCCCTTATTAGCTTACGGACACGAAAATGGAAATTGTTCGATAACCGGAGGATTTTGGATGGATTGGGGGCCGGAACCTCTACAAAATGGATATCTATATGGGGATTTTTGTAGTGGTAATTTTTGGTTATTGAAACAAACAAATGATGGAGAGTGGACAGAGAACTATGTAGGTTCGAGTGGTGGAATGATTGTTGGTTTTGGTAAAGGAATTACCGATGAATTATTAGTATTTCATTGGACTGGTGATATAGCAATAATTGAATAATCAAACTATCTTTAATTAAGAAATGAAGGTAAAAAAATACTTTTCCATGTTGAACGAGGTAAGTCGATTTCTTCTGTAAAATATGATCGTGCTTTAATTGAAATAAAATCAATGATTAATACTACCACGAAAATAATAATTAAGTATGCAATGACTTTGTCATACTGTAAAAATTTCAAATATAGATTAATGTAGTATCCTATTCCTCCAGCACCTACTATCCCAATTACAGTACCATGCCTGAAATTATATTCAAACATGAAAATTGCTTGAGATATTAAATCGTTTGCAGATTCTGGAATAACTACCTTAAGTGCTGTTTCAAATTTTGTAAGACCCATTGCTTCAGATGCATCAAGAGGAATTTTAGCCATTCCTTCTATTGCCTCGTATTGGAGTTTTCCAAGATATCCTACAGTATAAACGGTCATGGCTAAAACTCCTGCTAGAGGTCCAAATCCTACTAGTATAACAAAAAATATTGCCCAAATGAGACTCGGTAAACTTCTGAATCCTGCTAGAATAAACCTAGATGAGTAAGATACCCATGATTGATTCAAATTACGCGCTGCTAATAATGATAAAGGGATAGATAAAATTGTCCCAAACACAGTTGATACAAATGCAATTTTTATTGTCTCAACCATCCCAATCCAAGCAGTAGAGCATGTGAAATCCATAAAATTCGGATAGACAGTACATACTGGATATGCTTGTGGCTCCAGGACACTCCAGTCAGGTGGCCATAATGATTCATTGAAGAATGTTATAAGATTGCCAAGACCTTGGGATGCTCTACCCCAATCATTAATCATTCCGTTGAAAACAATAATACTGAATAAAAATATTAGAATACAGATTCCAAGCCATGAAGGTCTGCTGATCTTATGGAAAAAATTCATATCTTCACTTCCAATGCAGTAGGTTCTGTGATAAACGGATTAATCCGTCCATCATCAATTACCAGTAGCCTGTCTGCCATCATCTTAGCACGAGTAATGTCATGTTCCACTACAAGAAGTGCAGCATTACTAGATCTAACATATTTTGTGACCTCCCCAAGTACCATATCAATTGTTTTTTCATCTAACTCACTTAGGAACTCATCGGCTATAATCAGTTTAGGACATTGGGCCAATGTTCTAGCAGTAGCAACTCTTCTCTGTTGGCCTCCCGAAAGCCTCCTTATTGGTTCACTGATTTTCTCTTCAAGTCCCATAGAATTAATTGCCTGAATAGCTTTTTTCTTTGCAGTTTTTTTCTTTAGAAGCCATGACAGAAGAAGAGATGGTCGAAAGACACCAATGAATGGTATAGGAGTGTTGTGACCTGCATCTGCACCTAACATCACATTATGTAATACGCTGGCATGTCTAACCAAACCTAAACCTTGAGGGACATATCCTAATTCACCTCTATCTGGCCTATCACGAAAGAATTTACCACAGACTTCAATACTACCAGAAATAGGTCTAATAAGCCCCACAATTGTTTTCAATAGAGTGGACTTTCCGACACCCGAAGGACCAGCAATTGCGACAATTTCTCCTGGAAAAATCTCTAAATTAGGAATTTCAACTAAAGGTTCTTTCACATTATATCCTATCGTCACATCATTTAAGCGTATAATTGGCTCTATCTTCCAAGGTATTTTTTCCAAAGATTCACCTCCCACACTCAATCACTAAGTTTAGGTGAACCTAATCCCTATTTGGTATTGACGGATTGAAGTAAAAACTCAAAAATTAATTTCAAAATAAAATTAGTTTCTGTAGATACCAGAATAATAGGAAGAAATACCAGGAATGATTGCAATGAATGATGAATATTTCCCAAGATGGTCTTGAGATGTTGCTCTGGTTAATCCAGATGTATCTAATATGTTATTCATTATCTCAGAACCACAAGTATTTTTCTGAGATTCTTCATTAATTACATGTACTGAGATATCATAGCAACCTGTATACACCGATCCTCTTGTACTGAAATTTTCCAAATACATCTCATAGTTAAGTGAGATTAAAGCATTCAAGACCGCCGTTCTTGTCTGTATATCCAGCAACTCAGGATTATAAATTACAGAATCACTTGGGATAGGGGCAATAGCAGGGAGAGAAGTATATGCTTCAATATCTAAACACCAATCCATATTCTCTGAAATCAAGATATTATCACAATACATATTGACAGTATTTTCTTCTAAAAATACAATATCTCCTCTGTCTTCAGAAAGACATCTTAGTGCTCCTGAATCGCCAAAATATGTGTCATTTTGATTAGGTATTGATGAATCCGAATTGAAGAAAGAATAAATTACTTCTGATAAAAAATCTATATTATTACTTTGATTTAATTCGATATAATTATTTTTACTTAAATAACTGATTGGAAGCATCATGCTTTCGATATCTGAAGAATCAGAATGACAGGATGTTTTTCCTTCTAACAAATCAAAGGGATTAGTCAAAGGATCATTGTCTAAATGGCTTGCTGCGATTGAACTGTTCGAATTAACCCAAGCTAAAGTATCTGAATATGTTCTACTATCTTCCATTTCTACTGCTGCCATTACTGCCAAGTTATATTGTTTCCATCCAACCCATGCTAATTCTGAATTAACAATTGCAATATCGGCATGGCCATCTGCTAAACTATTGAGTAATTCATTTTGAGAATTAATAACAAATATTTCCACATCTATGTTTAATTTCAGAGAGAGGAAATCCGCTAAGAGTTCTGGATTCTTATCTGCATTATCAGACATTTTACCTGAATCAAATGCAATCTTAATTTTATCAATATCAGGAGAAACTGAAGTATTCAAAGAAAATTTACCCTCGTAGTAAGCGGAAATACCCGGTATATTAGAAATCAGTGATGAATAACTACCCAAGTGTACTGAAGTATTTGTTGCAATGAATCCAGGTGTATTTAGGATATTCTCTAGGATATTACTCGCTTCGGGGTCACTACTCATTTCAACTAACACATTCGTGACTTTACTTGTAATTTCTGAATCTAAATAATTAGGATTATACATTACTGGATGGCTAGGAGATTTTCCAAAAGCAGGTAATGCGATATACTCCTCAATGTCAAGGCACCATTCTTGATTGAGAGAAGAAAATTCATTATTACAAAGAATTTCTACACTATTTTCTTCTAAAAAAGCAACATCTCCCTTTCCTTCAGACAAACATTTCAAAGCACCCGAATAACCATAATATGGGGTCCCAGTTTCTGGAATTGAAGAATTAGTGTCAAAAAAACCATGTATAGTATTTCTTATCGCCTCTACATCATTCGGATCTCCGATAATATTTGCATAACCCAGACCAATTAGATAACCCATTGGAAGAAGCATACCTACTGATTTTAGCCATCCTGTATGGCAAGATGTTTTACCGGATAAAAGAGAAAAAGGATCAGTGTAGGGGTTATCATCGAGGTGAGCACTAGCGACTTCACTATCTGATTTTACCCATGCATTAGCATTGTAATATGTCCTTCCATCTACATTAAGATCTGCGGCTAAAACTTCTAAGCCGTATTGTTGCCAACCGACCCATGCGGCCCCAGCATCCATCAATGCAATATCGGCATTACCAAATCTCAAAGCCTCTACCATAGCACCCTCAGAATCAACACTAAACAGAGAAACATCATAATTTAATTTCTCAGAGAGATATTCTGCAAAAAGCTGAGGGTTTGAGTCAAGGTTATCTAAATTATCTTTGATCTCGTATGCGATTACTAGAGTGCCTAGACTGTCATCTTCACTATCATTACCAATACACCCTGATAGATAAGTCATCATTAAGATTAAACTAATTGTAATAGTAATAATTTTACTATTACTCATACTGGAGCCCTTTTTCACAGATATACGTACAGATACCTAGTAATTTAATATGAGTATTTAGAATAATAAGAATTGGGTTAACGAGAGATGCTCAAATTGAATGTGAGTCCCATTGTAACAACTATGATGAAGTTATGATTACCCTGCTGTGAGCCAGGAGATGAATCAGCACCTCTCGTTACCGTTCAAGTATTTATCATTCGATGTGGGCAAAATGCCCACATCGAAATCGTCAATTGATTTATTGGAGTGTTCCAATATCTTCTGCGGTAATACCGAAGTGATCCCATACTGGCTGTAGCCATGTTCTGATATCAGCTTCGTAGTCTGCATCTACATCACCATCGTTGGATAGGTCAAACATTGTAACTATCTTGTCAGAGTAGTAGTTTGCATACCATCCATATGATTCGCAAGTAGCCTGGTCATCATTGTTAGTCTGGTGAGTTACAGTGTTATAGCAACCAGTGTAATTTGATTCACCGTAGTTCTCTACCCATATGTAACCTTCACATGATTCTTGCGTTGTATCAGAAGAGACCTGATGAGTGTTCATATTGTAGCAAATTGATGTGTACTCAGCGACGTATGCCTCAATAACTCTGTAGAATGCATGACCCTCTGCCTGATGCTTATCGTAGTCATCCGAATCGCCAGCGGCTAAGTCATCAGTCATCTTTGATGCGTACCTAACTGAAGCCTGTGAGTAAACGATAATTATATTCTTCAGAATCTCATCTCTTGCATCAACTAATCCCTGCATGTCCTCGTTCTGCATTGCAGTTAGGCCATTGTTCATAGCTGCCAGTGTTGCAACATTTGTTGCAGATGTACCATCAGCGTTAGCAGTTCCAAAGTTTCCTGCTCTCTTATCAGCAGTTGCGTATGGACCACATCCATCGTAATCTGCATTTGAATCATCTGGACCGTGATAGAATGCCCATCCTTCGTCCCATGCGTGTTGAGCATCGTCAGGGCCCCAATTTCCAGCCTCTGCCTTGATAATAGCAGCATTGAGCTCATGGATTGCATATGCGGTCATTACACCATTTTGGATTCCCTTCTCTACTGCTTGATCCCTTACTGTATCAGACTCACCAGCGAATGGACCTGTTGCTGTAATTGCTGCAGATACAAAGTCATTCCATGAACCATCAGCATCGTAATATGCATCATATGCATGATTCTTACCTGATGCATCTGCAAAGCCCATGAGGGTTCTGTAGGATCCATCTGATTTTTCAGCATGCTCTCCGTTTTCATAGATATCCATTACTCCAGTCCAATCATATGCACCAGATAGGTCTTTGATATCACAGACGTCTCCCATGAGCATTCTATGATTATCTACGTTGGAAGCATATTCGTATCCTCCATCGGAGTCATCTAAGTCCACATCAGATTCATCATCAGACAAGCATCCAGCGAATGCTGCAGCCAACATACTTAGTGTCATCATTATAGCAATTATTTTATTATTTTTCATATTATCTATCTCCAGGTTTTAGGTTTCCCTAAACCTCCGATAATAGATTGATATATTAAATTTAGGTCGGCCTAAATTAGAAAAAAGATGAATTGGAATCAGGAAACTGCCGGCGATATACTGATGTGAGAATGCCCTTTCGATAGAATGTGAGTTGTTCAAGACAGACGAAAATTCTAACATCAATATGTGTAATACTTATGATTTCGATGATTTTTCCTATAAATGACGAAAACCCTGTTCTAAATTCTGAAATAGTAACTAAAGATCAACTAGGCGGTGGCGGTGGCAGTCTTGAAGAAAGATGTAGTTCTATTACTTTCGAAGATATTCTACCATATACGCACGCACATTTTGACATCGTAGTCAATGATGACTGGGATTCGGCTGAAGTAAAGGCTAGAGCATGGATAAATGGTACAAGCGTAGATTTATTGAGAGAGAAACTTGATTCTTATCTGGAAGAACTCTATCCTAGTGGAGGAGACGGTTGGATCTCTACTGATGAAAAATCAGCAGTAGAAGCTGTGGCTTCAGAATGTATTGAATATGCAATGACTAGAATTGGTTTGAGAGAATCTACACCTCACAGAGGGGGAGTCGGACTGGACTGGAAGAATGCAACCTGGCAAGACAATGGCGTTATCATTCAAGAATGGAATTTAGTTCCATCAAATCATGCAGATATCAGAGATTGTACAGCCATTGGTTCTAGCAGTGACTGTGTAGAAGTACCTGTATTTCCTAACTCTGAAAGAGATTGTAACACGCTGATTGATACATCACAAGGGATTGATGAATGCAGACTCGAATTGTGGATGAATGCCACAATGGAAATTCCAAATATTGATGATGGAAGTGAATTTACTTTAGCATTTAATGCTTCAAATATGACTAATGCAGTATTAGATTTTACTTTTCCTAACAATCCAGATTTAAGATTGGATATGTGGGAAGAATGTGAAGGGAGAGATGTAGAGTTTGAACCATCTACTCACGATGATGCACCTTTGAGAGGTACTTGTATTGGAGATGAGTCTTCAAGTTATATTTTTGAAAATACTGAAGAAGAAGGGACTAAATTCATATTAATTCCACATAGGAGTAGAGATTTATGGCCTAGTGGCGAAGATATTTTTGTAGATTTTACTACTGCACCCATCCCAATAAATAACCCTCCATCTTGGTCGGAAAATGCTCCAACAGATGGTACTTGGTTTGCTTCATTGGAAAGTGGTCAGATTATTTGGGCTGATTGGAATAGTGTTTCGTCGTGGTTTAATGATGAGAAACCTATTTCACAATTACAGATAAATTGTAGTTCAGACTCTTCATCAAATATTTATCAATTATCTGATAGATCTTTTTCTGGAACAATAACTTTTGGTCAAGATACACAAGTGACGTGCGAAGCAGTTGATGACTTAGGGCAGAGTTCAGGAATCAGAACGTGGAACTTAGGCATACCTATTTCTCTAACATCATCATCTGAAATTTTATTACAACCGCATCCAGTTTCTATACAATTCAATGAAAATTGGCCAGAATTGACATTACAATATGCTTTTACCCAATCTCAAAATATCAATTCGGCAAATGTAGAATCATTAACTATTTCTTCTGATGAAACCTTGTTAATTGGCTCCAATGAAATGATTCCAGGGTTGGTTGATTTATGGATTGGAATTAATGGAAATGGCTTATATCCTAGTGAAAAAATATTTTCATTGGGTATAATTAAAGAGAGTTCTCCGCCGATAATTAGTGTAATAGAGTACGGTTGGGAGATGGATATTTGGCAGGCTCAAGGGCAATTTAGCGATCCAGATGGAGAAGATGTACAATTTTCTCTATCAATCGATGGATTATCTGCTGGAAGTATTTCTGTTTCTGGTAACTCATGGAGTACTCCAATGATAAATTTTGGATTATGGGATGAAGGGGAACACGAAGTGAAAGTTATTGGTTGTGATATTTCTTCTAAATGTAATGAGACGATAATTATGGTAAACAATAGTCATTTATTTGAATCTCAAATAATTGAACCAATTACTCCAGATGATGACTCTGAATCCGGATTATTACCTGGTTTTGGTATGTTCTTGACTGTCTTGTCATTAACTATCGGTCTCATATACTCAACCCGTCGCGATTAGCACATGAGTTTCTCCGGGAGCGTCATTCGAGAATCCCATGAAGGAGGGTTGCTTGTATCCTTTGAAGGTAGAGCACCTGGCCTATATACAGGAATTAGGATAGTAGGAGGAAAGTTCCTAGGTAGAGTTGATTCAGTAATTGGACCTGTAAATGACGCATATATTCATATTAAGCCTTTAGCAGAGGATTTAATCTTAAACAATACAATAGGTTCACCGGTAGAAATTGCCCCTAGAGATCGAAGACCTAGAAATGATAGAGATAGAAATAGAAGGAATAAAACAGACAGAAATAGTAATCTTAAACCAGGCGACTGGATGTGTCCAAAGTGTAATAATCATAATTACGCAAGTAAAAAAGTTTGTAACCGTTCTAATTGTAATGAGAAAAAACCTAGGAACAATGAGAGAAGAAATGAAAGAAGTAATGAACCCAATATGAAACCCGGTGATTGGATTTGTCCTAAGTGTAAGAACCATAATTATGCAAGTAAGAATTTTTGTAATCGTTCTAATTGTGATGTAAGGAAACCAGGTAGCCCTGGAGAAAATAAAGGAAGAAGAAATACCCCTGCTAGAGCTAGAAGACCAGATCGAAGAGGCGATGGAAGAAGCAATGGTAGAAATACAACAAGAAGACAAACAAACCGTCAATCTACACCTAGGAGTGGGAATGGTAGACAAAGTAACAATTCCAGAAATGGTAAAAGGTTCAATTCTAGAAGATAGTTGGAAAATAAGAGAACATCCCATACCCGAGGATTAATTTCTTAGAACAGTTACCGAAGTTTATGGTGAAGAGCGCGGAAGAGATTTGGCTTGACGCATTAGATTCAAGAGAAAGTGGAAACTTCGATGACGCCATTAGACAAGCAAAAGAAGTAGTATCAATCGATGGAAAAAATACAGAAGCTTGGATGGCTATTGCTACTTGGTCACTGCCACCACCAACAAAAGGGAAACCAATACAACCATCATTACAACAATCTGCGAAATCTATTTCTGCTCTAAGGAAAGTAGTTGAATATGAACCCGAAAATTTAGAAGCTTGGATTATAGGGGGGAGGATTCTTCTAGACCATTTAGGAATGCTCGAAGATGCTCTTCAATGGTGGGAAGATTGCCGGGTTCAATACCCAAATAATGTGACCCCAATAATAGAACAAATTGCAATCTTAGTTAGATTAGGTTTGTATGAAAAATCCGCGGAAAGACTCGCAGAATTACAAAATGAAGGTATGGAAGAACCAACAAATCAGCAAGCTATGAGGATGCAGGGGGTGAAGGGGATGTTAGAAAGAGCCGATAAAATGGAAAGGGGAGAGATTTTTAAACCACAAGATCCTAATCATCCTAGATGGGAAGTAATTGAAAAAATGAAAAAAGTAAAGCCATTATCTTCTACTTTCTGGCTAGTTGCCTTCATAGCACCAATTGTGTTTATATTCGGAAGTTTTACTATGACTCTTTTAGGAGGAACAATGTTTGGATTCATACTAGTTTTTCTTTTGATTTTAGCAGCCTTTATGATACTAACTAGATTATCAATGGGGCTATTACAATCAAGAAATCGTCATGCATTAGATGTGGATAGAGCAATAGATTACGAGACTTCTTCAGGAAAGTTATGTATCCCGGAATCAATAAGAGGAAGTGTAGTGTATAATTCAATGCTCAAAAATAGGAGCCCAGCAGTCACTGAGAGGCTTGAAGTAATAATTGATTCTGAGGAAAAAATCAGTTCGAAATTTCAAATTAATTTACCAGAATGGTGAAAAATAGTTCACCAAATTATGTTCCAGCACTATAATCTGTTGAGTATCTAATTTGCTCATCGGTTAATGAATCAATTGAAATACCAGTAGTTGATAACTTCAAAGATGCTAATTCACTGTCTTGTTCTTTGGTAATATCGTAAACCGAATTAGAATAAGATTGGCCCTCCTTAGCCAATCTACACAACGCTAGAAATTGGTTTGCGAATGACATGTCCATAACTTCACTTGGATGGCCTTCAGCAGCAGCAAGGTTGACTAAACGTCCTCTTGCAAGTAAGTGAATCGTTCGTCCATCTTTCAATAGGAATGCTTCGTTGTTATCTCGGATTGTATATACTTCTTTTGCACGACTCTCTAACTCTGGAATATTAATCTCACAATCATAATGACCTGTATTACTAATTATTGCACCCTCTTTCATTGAATCAAAATGACGGCCTACAATTACATCTTTCATTCCAGTAGCTGTACAAAATATATCACCAATTTGTGCCGCATCATCCATTTTCATAACTCTGAATCCATCCATTGTGGCTTTCAAAGCACATATAGGATTTATTTCTGTAACCACTACATTTGCTCCTAATCCTCGTGCTCTAATTGCTAAACCTCTACCACAATGACCATATCCAGCTACAATGAATACTTTGCCTGCTAATAGTACACTAGTAGCCCTAAGTATACCATCAATCGTAGATTGCCCAGTACCATGTATGTTATCAAAATCCCATTTAGTTTCCGCATCATTCACTGCAATTACTGGATACAATAATTCCCCCGCATCTGCCATTGCTCTGAGCCTATGTACTCCGGTTGTTGTTTCCTCTGTACCTCCAATAATTCCACTAGATAATTCTGGGAACTCACTGTGTACTCTATAAATCAAATCTGCTCCATCGTCAAGAGTTAAAGTTGGCTTGAAATCCAATGTACGATCTATGCAATCATAAAATCCTTGATTATCTTGCCCATACCATGCATGAACACCATAACCCTCTCTTGCTAGCCAAGCCGCTACATCGTCTTGTGTAGATAATGGATTACAACCAGACCAGGAAATTTCTGCACCTGCTGCTACAATAGTCTCAATGAGAATTGCTGTTTCTTTAGTTACATGTAAACATCCAGATACTCTTTGTCCTGCAAGAGGTTTTTCTAGTTCTGCCTTTTTTCTCAACGCAGCCAAAGCAGGCATTCTACTTCTTGCCCAAGCAACTCTTTTTTCTCCAGCATCGGCTAAGGAAATATCTGCAACAGTGTATGAACCGGATGTATCCATGATGTAATGCATCCGCAAGGTGTTCTTCAAGGTACGTTTTAACGCACCCCACTATTGAACAGTATCTACGTCAATTTTTACCATTTTGTTGGGCATAGTAAGAGGCGTAGTATTGTTCAGCATACTGTCTAGCAGTTTGCTCATCATAACCTGACGCAACCATCTGCTGAACATATGCTTCAACAGGATCCATTTGCTCAACTCCACCAAATTGCTCAACTACATCTAAATCAGAATCTTTACCACTTCTTGATTTTAGTAATAATGTAACGCCAACAATTGCCAATATAGCTATCAAACTTCCAACACCGATAACGATTGGACTAATCCCTCCACTCTCACTAGAAGCACAGCTAGAATCATCAGGATCTATTTCACAAATATCCTTTGGAAGTAAATTAATTAGAATTTCTTCAGTCAAAGTATATCTAGTCCCATCACCTTCTGTAATTCTAAAATATAGAGTTGCTTGCTGACCACTGATTGAGTATAAATCAGATATATCCAATGTCATAGAGAAACCACTACCATCACCTAAACTTTCTGAAACGTTATATTTACCAATTGTTTTTTGTGTGATTTTCTGAGTAGGAGTATAGTCTAGGATGAGAGGATCTAATGAAACCTCAATCTTAACATCGCTATTCTCTGCACCACCTAGAATACTGCCAACGATTGTTACATCGTCACCTGATTGTGAATCACTCGGACGAGGAGACGAGAAAACCCATGCTGGTTCTTCATCTCCATCATTTTCTCCAACGACAATGAAATACATACGATACTTGTTCTGAGTTTGTTTTCCTGCTTTGTCATAGACAATTAATTCTACACGTACATCTTTTTCAATTGTTGGACTTGCAGTAATATTTCGGAAGGTATAACTCCATTCATCAGTAACTGCTGCTGGATTCTGCCAAACATGTTGTTCGTCGCTGAATTCACCTACTGGCATGTCATTAATCACCCTCCATTCGTAAAGAGCAATGCCTGTTTCACCGTTAGGAGCATCTGGATCAGTACTATTCTCGCCAGTAAACTTGACTGTTGTTTCACCTGTATCTGATAATCTTACTCTGTAGACTGGCCAGTCAACTCCTGCAATAGGCTTTGTACCATCTCGAGTAATATACTCAGAAGTATCATCATCGTGAAGAATAGTTGCTGCAGAAATTGGGTAGAAATCATCTGCAAGAGTATCGTTTGTAATCAAACGAATATATGTTATTCTAGTATGACCGGCATCATCATGTAAGTATAGAGTGAGTAACCACTCTGCACCAATTCTGCATGGTTCGTTATCTTCGCCTACTGCACAGAATGAACCCATAGTAGGAATTGATGGGCTAACTTGGTTAGAATGGCTTACTAAACCCGCGTCTAATACAGCACCATCCCATCCAGTGACTGAATCATTATTTCCAGATTCAAGATCCCAGTCTGCAATTAATCCTTCAACTTCTGAAGTATAAGTAAATTCAAGATCAGCATTACTCTTGATATATTTATCACGATAAGCCCCTGTTGTAGGGTTAATATCTACCGACTCATCATTGATTATTAATTCGAAGTCAGTGCCTGCAATACCGAAATCTAATGGATAAGGCGTTAGATGATAAGATAACATGTTTGATAATAGTGGAATATTTTCTCCACCATATGATTCAGATACACTAGGGTTCTCTACATCAACGGTAGTGACTATTAATCCACCAGTTCCTTTGTTACATACAGACATCAAAGAATGCCCTTGTACCGTATCTCTCATCAGTGTATGGAAAGTCCCTCCGGTCACACTGATTCTTCCTCCACAAGTGGCAGGGATTTGGGTTGGTTGAACTTGTGAAGCTACATCTATACCAGAAATAGCCACATAGTCTCCAGCATGGATTCCTGAAAAAGTCACCTTATCGATACCCTTCAAAATCGGATGATACGGATCATCGATAGATAAATCACCATAATTTATCCTATTATCAGTAGTAAAATTATATTGATTTCTATCTTTAATTGCCATATCAAAGATTAATTTACCAGGGTCGTATTCATTTTGGTAAGGTCCTAAATGCATCTGGACCGTTCCTCCTTCAACCATGAAATTTTCTAGTACATCTACTACACTGAGACCATCAGTTTCTCTAGTTGTGTCCATTATTTCATAATAGTCCCCATAAACTACATTATAATCAGTCTGCCAAGGAAGTAGAACTTTGTTGTAATGTTCTATCCAATCAGGAGTTGCATAGGTATTCCAATCGCTTACTCTCAATTGGGTGTAAGTCATATTCATTGCATCGAGATCTTTCTTTACCTGTTGGAGACGATTCTGATCAGTAGGATTAGAAAGTATAGCGACATCTACTTGGTCATAGAACTGAATGACGAAGAAACGCTCATTTCCAGAACTATTACCATCTTCTGTGAAATTAGCAAAGAAACTAATATTGTAAGTATGTCCATCATACCAAGACGAATAAGCGGCTGACCAATTGGCCCAAGAGCGCTCATGAGGGACCAAATCGAATGGCCCATTATCAGAGGTTTCTTCGTAAACTGTTTGGCCCGTATTCTCGTCGATTATCTTCATTGTCAATTCATATTCAGCCTCTATTACCCCATTTAATAGTGGCAATACAAAGTCATGTGAAGAAGAACCATAAGCACCAAATTTATCCTTATTAGTTGTGTATACACAAGCATACGTAATATCTGTTGTACAATCAAGAATATCAGGCTGCATGAGAGTAATGTCCGCACTCGCTATACTGAACATTATTGTAGTATAATTATTAGCTAAATTTACTTCTGATTCATTGTACCATTTTTGTAAAGGATCTGTATTATTGAATAGTGTCTTAACATCAATTCGGTATATGCCGCTCTGGAAATCATGATTCGCGATTGTAACAACCTGCTTCTCGGAAGCATCCATTCCGTTGACATCAACTGTATAAGTTCCATCATCTTCGAATGTAAATTCTTCAATTCTGATATTATCTATTGCGAAACCAGCAGAACCTGCATTACCATTCACTCCATCATCATTGGACAAGAATCTCCACGTTAGACTGACTTCAGAACCTGATAGTGAAGTACATTCATCAGCCCACTCAAAAGTATTTTCACTACTCTGATTCTGCAAGAAAATATTTGACATATCTACAGTGACTGACTTAACAATTTGTTCCGAGTCAAACCAAACTACTGAATTATATCTATCTGAGAAGTCACCAAAGTACTCTACTTCATCATATCCATTTCCATCGAAATCTTCACAACTATCGAATGGTCTTGGACCATTTTCATTCAAATCAGTCCAACTACCGAATATAATTCCATTGAAGTTCTCACCATTTTTAGTCCATGAGACTTCAAGTTGAGCAGCATCCCTAATAGCGAGAATGTTACCATTACTATCTTTCAAATAATCTCCTTCAGCGAAATAATCAAAGGTTAGATAAGTAAAATCTGCACCTTCTGCACCAACAGGAATATTTGGAATAGTTAATGTCTCATTCCAATTATCACCATAGCCAGTATCTGGATGACCGAGCCAATATGCATGATTATTGAAGACACCTAGATTTTGAGGAAGCATCCCATTAGATCCACCTGAATCATCAATACGACTTCCATTTTCCTTACCTTCCTGGTCGTTATCGTCTTCCCAAATTTGATCTGCAGGATTACTGAATGTGAAATCTTCAATTGCAACCAAATCGGGTAAAGCATTTCTAACCTTAGCCTCAACTTGGAAGTCAGTCACAGTATTTCCATAATTTTGCACCTTGACGTTAATATCTCTAGGTCCAGATGCGTACCTTACACCATTTTCTAAATCAACCCATGCTTCTTCAGCAACTCCTGGGTCGTATAAATTATCAACAGTTAGTTGGAATTTAACTTCATCATTTGTTGCATCAGCATTATCAAATCCTGTAGGGTTTTCTAAAGATGTAGAGATATAGTATGTCTTATTATCAATAAAGTTGGAAGTCAATGATACTTCACGGATAGCTCCAGCACCTAGATTAGTAAATGAGAGTTCTTGACTAACTAAAGCTTCAGTACCGAAGTTAACATCTCTCTTCCGGATTGAGATATTATCGAAAGCAAAACCATCCAATCCGTTATCCTTAGATGCTCCTGTTGGACCAACTGAGCCTTCTAGACCACTCCTAAATCTGAAACGAATATCAATTACTTGACCGGCATAAGGAGTCAAATCAATAGAATTAATCTTCTCTTCGTCAAGAGATTCGGTACCATCCTCAGTAAAATTTAACCAACCAGTATCTAGTCCACTAGAAATATCTCCATTGTATGTATTATACTCTGGATCTACACCCTGATATAATAGACGGAAATAACGATCATTATCCCAACCACCAGCAAAGAATACTTGTTCCCAACCACTTCCATCGCTCCAAACTTCAATACTGCATGAATCTTCATACAACCAACGTTCAACTACATCAAACTGTTCTGCTAAATATAGTTGGAAGAAGGAAACACTGCACATTGCCCACATGTCAAGGTAAGCAGCATCTGCACCTGTCAAATCAACATTTTGTAATATAACTGCTTCATCTTGATGATTATAATATCCTGAATCTGATTCATTCTGACCACCTTGATAGTCAAGTCCGGCCCAATAATAGTTTGTTGGATTAGAATCTGCTTCATACCATGATGCATTTTGCCCTTCAGAAGAGCCGGTTTCTACATGCCAAGATGAGTCCCCTTCTTCATATTCTCCAGTATAAGAGAACTTTTCCCAAGCACATGAATTACATCCAGACTTATCCTCATTTCCATCGAAATCATTTGCATAAACAATAGTATCAGTTCCACCCAATACTTCTTTCACTTCTAAATCAACGTCAACACTACCAGATATAGGATTCAAGCCAGTATTCTTAATTGTTACATTTACAAACCTATTACCCTCACCAAGTTGTGCATCTCCAGTTGCCGGATTATAAGATACTGGAGCTACAGAAACTTCTGTAATTCCAACATCTTCATTGTCCAGAGACAACACTGAAAGGAAATCTCCTGCGCCGGGCCAACCTTGTGTATCGAGCCACATCGCATTGTTAGCGAAACGATAAGCATAATCTCGTTGTCCGATTACGATTTCGAATGCACTATCATCCCCTCCTTGTAATTGTCCAGGCTGAGCCATAGTAGGCCTTCTTCCAACATCAAAAGACAGTGCAGGCAAATAACCAGCACCATTTGGATTTGCAAGAATTATTTCTACAGAATTTATTTCTCTAAGATTATCTAACAATAGGAAAGTCTGATTTTGAGATGTAGAATCTTGAATTCTCGTTAAAGTTAATTCCGTTGGAACGAAGAAGTCATATTCACCATCTTGATTAACATCTTCAATAGTAATTGATGCACCTTTAAAATCTCCTAAGTAAGCATAATTCTGCGTAGTCCAAGATGTTCCCGAACCAAAAGCGTAAGAGATATTTCCAGTTAGTCCATCAACTGCTGCAATTAAGTCAATTTCGCCATTGTCATCAGTATCTTTGATATCAAAGCCATACAGAGGTTCATTATGCTCTGCATCAAGTTTGAATTCATGAACTCCCTGGGCTCCAGGAGTTAATGGATTAGGGAATGTACCTTGAAGGCAATCGTATTCTAATACAGTTACATTGTCATAATGGCCAACAGAAACACCAACTCCTGTGTTGAATGGAGGTGTTCTTAGAAGCCAAATATCAAGATCTTCACAATCACCAATTCCTCCGCCACCAGGGAATCCACCGCCAGTGACAGTCTCGCCGTAGTGACCAAGAATCATATTAGTGTAAAGTCCAGTCGTCAGAGGAACTGCAAGGGTTTGTTGTGAAGTTAGAAGAGTTGGATCAGGTCCTTTATAGACCTGAATATATTGATTAGTTGCTGTTGCATCTCTAACTACCATCACAATATCTGCATTTCCATCTCCATCAATATCTGCTACATCCATATCTGCAAGATAAGGATTTGATATTGTGATTTCAGAATCACTCCAAAGATTAACTCTATCTGAGCAATCTCCCCAAAGAATCGTAAGATTTCCAGGCCTGACGAAAGATTCACCAACAAATCTAATATTCTGTTGATAATAAACAAGATCATTTACACCGTCGCCGTCAATATCTGCAATTTCAACACGTGTTCCATCTGCTGTATCAACGAAACCCGCTCGACGAGATTCATTATTAGAAATAAACACATCTTGTCTATCTGCAAAACCACCTGAGCCATCATTGTATAGTACTGTGATAAATAGCCCCATTGTACTAGCAGAAGCAATATCATTATGCCCGTCACAATCGAGATCTCCTATCGAAATATATGATGGATCTCGTTGCACCGCATATTGTGTAATATGGGACGCAGTGACCGCTGGAATCATCGATATAAACAAGGAACTAAGGAACAAACTGACAAGTAGTAAGGCTTTCCTACTCTTCGCGGTTTGATTATTGGCATTCTTCAGACTATACAGCATACTACTTCCGAGTTTAACTCCATTCTTAGCACTTATCACCTATTGATTCCTCTCACCTACGGTGAATATTAACAAACTAAGCGATTAAAATAGACTTTAAAAAATAAATTATTTCGATATTAACCAACTTGGATTGGGAGCATAATGAATTTCAGCACCACCATAAATTAGTTCTAAACGACCCATTATCCAAAGTCTATTAAGAAAAATTTCTAAGTCTACACCTTCTCTATTTATTCTCTCTCCAATTAAATCTTCAATAGCACTGATGGGAAGCGAAGTTTGACCATGTTCGCGAACCACAAGAGTCAACAAAATTTGTAACCAAGATTCCGCCATTGGATCACCAGATAGATTGTTGGATAAAGGCTCTGGTTCATCAATTGATTCTAAAAATTCTCTGATATATTCAATTTGAGGCTCAGTTCTAGAAGGGCCATCTAAATCTGAAATCTTAGACTTAATATCTAAATCTCCGATTCTTCTAACCACTGCTGGAATACTACTTGGATCAGGTGGTGGACCTGGTAATTTTCCTTCTTCTGATAGGTCATGTGAAAAATTTTGATCAGCATCTATAGCAGAAAGAGGTTGTATGAATCCAACTCGTCCATGTAGGCCCAAATCCTGACGCAATGAGTCAACAACATTCGACTCCCCCTCTATAATGATATGGATATCATTTTCAGGTGAGCGGAATATGAATCTCACAGTACCTCTCATCTGCATACCACCACCCCTAACATTACTCGCAGATAAGACATCACGTTTCAATTCACTCTTTCGCTAGATTACGTAAAACTGTTTGTAAAATTCCACCATTCTTATAATAATCGACCTCGACAGGTGTGTCTAAGCGCACAATAGCTTTGAAATCTATTAATTGGCCATTATTTTGGGTTGCTTGAATATCTATTTTTGAAAAAGGTACTAATTCGATATCGGCTGGAATATTGAAACTCTCAGTGCCATCTAATCCAAGAAAGTCAGCGTCTTCTCCATCGATGAATGTAAGTGGTAGGACTCCCATTCCAACAAGATTTGAACGGTGAATCCTTTCAAAAGATGTGGCAATAACTGCTCTGACTCCTAGCAATAATGTTCCTTTAGCGGCCCAGTCTCTACTGCTTCCTGTACCATATTGTGAGCCTGCTAAGACTACTAAATCAGTATCTTCTGATTGATATCTTTGGCTGGCTTCGAATATGGAAACTACTTCACCGGTTGGGAAATGTGTTGTCCAACCACCTTCGGTTCCTTCTGCAACTTGATTCTTAATTCGGATGTTGGCAAATGTACCTCTCATCATAACTT
>DAFS01000037.1:0-656 GCA_002495525.1 Euryarchaeota archaeon UBA89
AATCAAGAAGTGTTTAATCTCGCACTCTCAATTTGAACAATTCTGACTCCTATTAGAATCATCATGAAACCAATTATTATCGTATATCCAAGATTTTCATCCAGTAACCACCACCCCCCAAGAATTCCAAATAATGGCACTAAGAAAATGTAGGACGAGGCTGCAGTTGCTCCTAATTTCTCAATCCCGATGGTGAACCAGTAATAGGCCAACACCGTTGAAAGGGCACCTAAGTACACTATCGCCAACAATCCTTCTTTTGTGGGAAGAATTAACCCATTTCCCAATACATCATATATCACAAACGGCGTCATCATAATTGTTCCAATTAATGAGTACCAAACGACAATTTCCAGTGCTGTGTAATTATTTTCTCCATCTCTTCCTTCCATCAATCTTTTTGTCATATTAGTGGTAGCAGCCCAAGAGAAAGAAGCACACAAAATTAACAAATCCCCTAAAATTCTATCCTCGAAATCGATCTGTGTATTCGGACTCCAACCAGTAACAATTCCAACACCTATGAATCCACAAAATAGACCTAAAAACATCTTTCTTGATATTGGTTGTCCAAGCAATGGTGCTGCTAAAATCACAGTAAAAATTGGATTGAATGTTATGATAAGGGATGCATCTCCTGCAGCGGTGTAAAACAT
>DAFS01000037.1:1080-18762 GCA_002495525.1 Euryarchaeota archaeon UBA89
TCCTCTTATTTTAAGAATAATAAACCACAGATAAAATATTATCATAGTTAAGATATATCTGAGCCAAGCTCCGGTCATAGGAGGTATTTCTAATGAAAGAATTCTACCTATCGCCCAAGATAAACCCCAGATTATAGCTACTAAGAGCATTAAAAAATGAGTCTTTATGTTATTTGTTTTTCCCATAAAAAAACACTCTTCTATGATGTCGCAGTGCTTCTACTAATTTATCCCTAGTGCTGTTGACATTTGGCATCTTTCTTGAGATTACAGGCGATTTGCTTATGCACCCTCCGCCATGTCGGTAAACCCATGCTCGGGTGTGAGCACAGGAGTTACTAGATATGGCGAAGAGATCGATGCTAGATCAATTTGCAGAAATAAAGGCCCAGCACCCGGATACGGTACTATTTTTCAGAATGGGAGATTTTTATGAAATGTTTCATGATGATGCAGTTGTGGCATCAGAAGTTCTTGGAATAACTTTGACAAGTCGTGATAAAAATTCTGAAAATCCAGTACCTATGGCTGGTGTACCTTGGCATTCTGTGGAATCGTATTTACAGTCAATGTTACGTGCTGGTTACAAAGTTACAATGTGTGAGCAGGAAGAAGAATTACGCCCAGGTTCTAAGATTCTTGAAAGAATAGTTACTAGAGTATACACTCCTGGGTCACTCTATGAAGAGAATTTAATTGGTGAAGATGGTTCTAGTATCCTAGCCTCATTATCAGTTAAAGATGATATAATCGGTATGGCAATATTAGACTCTTCAACAGGTCGTTCTTGGATTCAGGAGCAATCAGGAGCAGGTCGTTGGGAGAGAATAAAAGACGAGATTCAGAGGTGGTCTCCGAGTGAATTAGTAGTCACAAAGAAAGACGCATCATTAGAATCAATTTTATCTCTAATATCAGATTTAGATAGTGTGGTTCTTAGTGTTCATGATGCTAACCCTAAGCAAATGTTACAGGCACTTAGAGAACATCTGAAAGTTTCAGATCTTGGAAGTGTTGATCTAGACTCTAAACCTTTAGCACTGCAGGCATGTGGGCTCGCTGCTAAATACATAGCAAATTTACATTTAATTGATACAGTTCCTCTTCGTGAACTTCACTTTGATGCAGATGATGGACACTTAGTATTAGACCAAACTACGTTAAGAAATTTAGAATTAAGCCGTACTTTAGTAGGTGAGAAACAAGGTTCTCTATTACAATCTATAGATTCTACAAGAACTTGGATGGGAAGAAGATTACTAAGAGAATGGATAATGAGGCCGCTGACAAATAAAGAAGAAATCGGGCTAAGACATTCTGCAGTTAGTAGTTTATTCAAAGCGCCCAGAAGACTTGAATCACTCAGACAATCCCTCAAATCCATGAGAGATTTAGAACGTCTTTCAACCCGATTAGCCTATGGTAGGGCAAATGCTAGAGACTTAGTTGCAATTTCTGAATGTCTTGGACGCATGAAAAAAATACAAATCCTTCTCAGCGAAGGTAATTCTGAGCTTTTACACCAATCCTCTGTAGGACTAGACAACTTATCTGAACTTAATAGTTTGATTTCAGAAAAAATAGTTGATGAGCCGCCAGCAACAATTAGGGACGGTGGAATATTTAAATTTGGAGTCGATAAGAAATTAGATGATCTTAGAAATAAGGCTGGTGAGGGAACTGATTGGTTGAAGAATTTTGAATCACAAGAGAGAGAGAAATTAGATATCCCAAATCTAAAAATCAAGCATAATAGGCAATTTGGATTCTTTATTGAGGTAACGAAATCTCATATTGATAAGATTCCCGAACATTATCGTCGTCGACAAACTATGACAAATGCAGAGAGGTATACTACTGATGACTTAGCATCTTGGGAAGAAATAATCTTGACTGCTGATGATAGAGCAAAGGCTCTTGAAAGAGAATTATTTATCGAATTACGTAGTATTGTATCTAATTTTTCTTCAGAACTTGCAACTATTGCTAGGAAGATTGCGATTACTGATGTAATATGTTCCTTTGCTATTCATGCAAGGAAAAATTCTTGGTGTAAACCTGAGATTATTGAAGGGAATAAGATTGAGATTACTTCTGGAAGGCACCCAGTTTTGGAGTCCGATGGTAGATTTGTACCAAATGATGTCAGAATAGATAAAAAAAGAAGCTTTTTACTATTAACGGGTCCAAATATGGGGGGTAAGTCGACCTATCTTCGCCAAACTGCATTAATCTCAATATTAGCACAGTCCGGTTCTTTCGTACCTGCTGAAAAAGCAAAAATTGGTATTATTGATAGAGTTTTCACAAGAGTTGGCGCACATGATGATTTACGTCGCGGGCGTTCAACTTTCATGATGGAAATGATAGAAGTTGCCCATATTTTGAGGCGAGCAACTGAAAAAAGTCTGATTCTTCTTGACGAAATAGGCAGAGGGACATCAACTTTTGATGGTTTAGCAATTGCTTGGTCAGTAACAGAGGATATTTGTCAAAGACTAGGTGCAAGAACTCTATTCGCCACTCATTATCATCAATTGATAGGATTAGAGAATGAATTTGAAAATTTGAAGAATATTCATGTTCAGGTAGCAGATATTAATGGTGAAATACGCTTCCTACATACGATTTCTGAAGGCTCTTGCGACCAATCATATGGTGTACAAGTCGCTGCATTAGCGGGTCTGCCGATATCTGTGGTAGAGAGAGCTAGAGATCTACTCATTTTCCTAGAAAGTCAAGCCCAAGGAGCTAAAGCTGGCTCCAATAAATCTCCCGATTATAGACCAGATGGTCAATCAAGCATTTATGGCTGGATGCTTAGTTCAAATCCTTCTGAAATAGTAAATGATGAAATTTTAGAATCTAATTTACCTAGTATAAAAGAAGAGGTAATTATCGATCCTTTGTTGAAAGAAATTGCTGAAAGATTAAGATCAATTGACCCTGACAATCTTAGTCCTAGAGAATCGCAAGAAGTATTGTATGCAATGATCGACTCTCTGAAGAAATCTCAATTTTTTGATTTAATGGAGTGATAAAATGTCTGATTCTACTCGTCATTCAATTCAACAACTTGACGAGTTAACTATCAATCAAATAGCGGCAGGAGAGGTTGTTGAGAGGCCTGCCCAAGTCGTTAAAGAGTTAGTAGAAAATTCTATTGATTCTGGCTGTAATAAGATAAGAATTGAAATTGTAAATGGCGGATTCTCTAGAATTTCAGTAATTGATGATGGCCATGGAATCCCTAAAGATGAACTGAAATTAGCGATAAAAAGACATGCAACTAGCAAAATTTCTTCTTCAGAGGATTTGAGAACAATTGTCACCAAAGGATTCCGTGGTGAAGCATTAGCATCAATAGCAGCTGTTAGCAAAATGATCCTTTCTAGTAAGGTCAGAGGTTCTGAAGGATTTTCTATAACAGTTGATAATGGATTGATAGAGAATATTGAATTAATAGGAATTCCTCCAGGTACGAAAGTAGATGTTATTAATTTATTTGAAAAAATACCAGCTCGTTTATCTTTTCAAAGAAGACCTTCGACTGAAAATGCTGCTATAGTTGATATTGCTATTTCTTTAGCTTTAAGTGAATCAAAAGTTGGTATTTTGGTTGAAATTGATGACCGTGTAGTGTTAGACTGTCCTCCATGCGATAGTATGGAAGATAGATTATACGATTTATTTGGTTCTACTTCATCTAAATTGATACCTATTGAGTCTTCAGAAAATGATAATAATGCACCGGGAAAAGAAAATTGGAATGGATGGATATCTCCTCCCGGCATCTCCCGTTCTCGTTCTGATGATATTCATGTAATAGTAAATGGTAGACCAGTAAATTCGGGTCCTTTTTTACAGTCAATTAGACGTGGATATCACACTAGGTTGATGGTAGGAAGGCACCCAATTGGCGTCTTTTGTCTTAATCTTCCAACCGAAGAGGTAGACGTCAATGTACACCCAACTAAGAGGGAAGTCCGATTACAGCATTCATGGAGAGTTCTGGAGAGATTAGAGAGAGGTATTAAATATACATTAAGCAAAATTTCAACTCAACCAGAATTTAAAGATTTAACGATTCTAGAAGGAATAAATATAGTCGAAAATGATGGTGGAGACAAGGAAGATTCGGAAGAGTTCATACCTTCTTGGGCTCAAGTAAGTAAGAAAGAAAAAATACAAACACATTTTAGCAGTATCAGAACTTCAGTCGATAGAGTAACCCCCATCAATAATAATTCTGATTTGGATAATTTTGAGCAGAAAACTTTACCTGGGTTAGATTCTAATCCTATTTCTCAGTCATTATCATCAGAAGAACGTAAATTACATCGTTTTTCTTTAGGTGGTGAATCAGTCTCTCCTGTTGACGAGCCTAGGAGTGAAGCGGCAATAATACCAGATTTACCTAAGATGAACGTTCTATCGCAATTTTCAGATTCATATATTTTAGCAGAAGGAGATGGTGAATTATTCATAGTTGATCAACATGCATTACATGAAAGAATTAGGTATGAAAGATTGCGTTCGTCCATGGTTAACTGGTCTCCTCAAGAATTAATCAATCCCGTACATATTTCTTTAGGTGCTAGAGAGATATCTGCTGCACGTTCTAATTCTGAAAGATTACTTGATTTAGGTATCCGTTTTACTGAATCTGAAGGGAAAATATTTGTTGAATCTGTTCCTGATGTTTTGATTGGTGATTCCGGAATTGTTGATTTTATTCATGATTTATTAATTGATATTTCTTCCCATCCTGAATCTAGAGGAATCGATACAGTGGAGAAATTACGCGATAAAGTTGCTTTCATGAAATCCTGTCGTGGATCAGTTAAGGCAAATCAAGAATTAAATTTAGCGGAAATGAGGCGTTTATTACTTGATATGAGAACGGTTCCAAATCCATGGGCATGTGTACATGGGCGCCCGACTATCCTCAAACTATCCCAAAATCATCTTGACAAGCACTTCGGAAGACATGGTTAAACTACTTCAGTGAATATATCAAATCCATGAATTCGGGATGTGTGACTTTTATTATTTCTACATTATCAATTTCTGCTCCACAGTAGGTTGCTAATATTACGGCAGTCATAGCCAATCTATGATCCATGTGTGTTTTTACACACTCTTGCGGCCTCTTAGGGAGCTCATCTCCAAACAACTCAATACCATCTTTTTTTGGTCCACAGTTCATAGAAAAAGCACTTAATAATTCACATGTCCTAATAATTCTATCAGATTCTTTACCTTTAGTATGCTCTGCTCCAATTATTTCTCCTCCATTTGAAATAGCCATTAAGGCAGCAGCCGGAGTAATAATATCACTAGCATTTACAAGATTTAATATTTCCAAGTTTGTTCTTTCTAATTCTTCAAGAGTCGATGATAATAGATTATCTGGATCATATTTCTGCACTTTAATTCGTAAATCTTGATGTAATTTCTCTAATAACAATGCCATAGGGTATAAACTAATCTCACTTGGTATTTTTACAGTACCTGGTGATTTCACATCCCAATTGGAAAATTGAATACAATTATTCTTCAATTCAGCCCCAAAGCCCCACTTTTTAGCTAAGTTAATTGTCAATTCTAGATATCCTCTACTAACCTTTTCACCTAATAAACTAACATTCATTTCCTCTTTAAATTCTGAAGAAGATAGTATCAGAGCGGTAATTGGCTGACTTGATTTTGAAACGTCAATATCTAATTTTGTCTGAATTTTCATAGGTCCTTTTATGGTACAAGGAAAGCCATTTCCTGAAACTGTACAACCCAGCTCTCTGAGAAATTTAGCCAATTCAACATTACTTCTATTGCGCAGAGAGGAGTCACCATCTACAGTAATTTCAGAATCAAAAGTTGCAGCTAAGACAGTCATTATTTTAGCAACTGTCCCCGAGTTTCCACAATCTATTTTTCCTTTAGGTGCAATTAACCCATTTTTTGGCGGTTTAACTATCCATTTTCCATCTTCTTTAGTAATTTCGACACCCATTAATTCCAAACAATTACTCATTGAGATTATATCTTCACCTGGATTCCCATAGAAAATTATTTCAGTATTCTTAATAGATTTGGAAGCGAGCATCAATTCTCTAATCATATGGCTCTTGGAAGGTGGTAATCTATACTCAAAAACTCCTTTTGGAGTGATTGGTTCAATCCGTTCCATATTATTCGATAGTTGGGTAGTTGTTGAATACTTTTGTCAAGGCCCCACCTTCCTGATAGTATTTCCAAAGTCGCTTATTTCGTCCCAAGACCTTGCTCTCTCTTCTATTCGATTAATTTTCATTTCTTCCTTAATACTACCACCTCTTAGTTTTACTAAATTCTTTTTACTGAGTAATTTCGGGCTTAAGCCTGGCAATATTACACCAATCGCGCGAGGGACTCTACCCGGATATACGTCATTTACATGTGATGCAATATTTGTAGTACAATTGTTGAATATACTATTGTAGAACTCAGGTTTATCATGTAAATCATTAGTTCTTCTTAGATATGACTCTAACATTCTACACTGGTTACCTTCACCTAGAATTACTGCTTCAAAAAGGTGAGTTTCAGATTTCCTACATCTACTTCTCACACCAATTACATCTTCTTCAGTAGCCCAAACATACATTATTTCAAACTCTCTTAATAGCCCTTTTAGAGGACTAAATCTTTCACCCGGCTCTCTTCTAATTTCTATTGAACATGAGATCCTTTCTCCGTTTTTAAATTCGAAACTTAGTAAAGTATGTGCAACAGGCCTTCTAGTCGGATAAAAATATTCTAGAACTAACCATATTTTAGTACATTCAGAAATCTTAAATTTCTTTTCTATCCAGCGCTCATCATAATCTTTTGTTGTTCTCCAATTAAAATTTCTGACATTTTTTAGTATTACATCGTCTCCTTTTATTTCTGCAAAGGCGGTAAATTTGTTTTCATTAACCCAAGATAAATCATTAGAAGGAGTTAGATGCCTTATTCTCGACCATATCCATGACCACAGGATAATACCTGCCAATATCAGGAGTAAACCCATTGCGGTCAGGTAATTCATAACTGTGCTGAGAACGATGTAAACAAGAAACCTCCTATCACTTAATGGCGCGGCAGGGGAGATTCGAACTCCCGAGGTGAAACACCACTGGATTAGCAATCCAGCGCAATGGCCAGGCTATGCGACTGCCGCAATACCCGTCCGAGTTTTGATTATGGCTTAAGCAGAACGGTCTATCTCATTCTTCTTCATTCAATG
The DNA here is from genome assembly GCA_002495525.1 of Euryarchaeota archaeon UBA89. GTDB lineage: Archaea > Thermoplasmatota > Poseidoniia > Poseidoniales > Thalassarchaeaceae > MGIIb-O2. The sequence continues at coordinate 8,354 of DAFS01000037.1, forward strand.
ATTCATCATCACTATTTTCTTCAATAAGTTCACTTGGTAAACGAGCAACAAATATAATTTCATCATCATATCCGGTCTTATCTTTATTTCTCAATTCCATGATTCTGGTTCCCTTAGCGACTTTCCCCACAGTTTCTTTTGTCTGATTGGCGGCTAATCTAATCATCATACCTGACTTTGTTAGCATGAATAATTGGTCTGATAAGTTAGGAATTTGTCTGACGCTAATTATTTGATCATCCTGATTTAACGACATAGTACGAACGCCTTTTGTCCCTCTATTTGTTTTCCTGTAACCGTCTCTTTCATAGACTTCATCCCCATTCTCATCTACAATTTTTTCTTCGTTTTCATCATATTGATTAACCATTTGACCAGATCCTAGCCTTGTTCTTTTTGCCATACCAAACTTAGAAATTGTCAATACATTATTCTCAAAGTTATCTGATACAATCATTCCAATAACTCTATCATCTCGACTTAATTTCATTCCACTTACGCCTTGACTAACTCTACCTTGTACTCTGACAGTATGAGTAGTAATCTCCTCACCTGTATTTGGATCAACTCTAGTTTTTATTTCAGAAGGCATAAATCTACATGCATATCCTTGAGCAGATACTAGCACTACATGGTCAGTATCTTTTGAAGCACGTACTGATATCAGACTATCATTATCTCCTTGAGCAAACTTAATTGCATATTTCCCATTCTTATTTATCTTAACATACTCAGAAAGATTACTACGTTTTATTCTTCCATTTTTGGTGGCAAAAATAAGGTAATTACCTCCAGGTTCTTCTAGAAGGTCCTTAGATATAGGAAGTAATGAAATAATATTCTCATCTTCTCTTAAACTTCCTAAGACATTCCTGATATGTCCACCTCTGGAAAGTCTACTTCCTTGGGGTGTTTCCCAAGCCTTTAATCCATATACTCTACCTTGATCAGTGAAAATTAGTAGCCTATCTTTACTAAAACATGTAACTATTAACTGAGGGGTATCTTCATCTTTTGTAGTCACACCTCTGAGTCCTTTTCCTCCTCTATTTTGTACTCTAAAGCTTTCTACAGGTAAATGTCTAATGTAATTATCTTCCGATAATGTAATTGCAATGGCCCTTTCTTCGATAAGATCTTCTCTATCCATAGACAAAGGCATTGGGTCAATGAACGAGCGTCTTTCATCTCCATGTTTCTCTACCATTTCTCCCATTTCTTCTAATAAGATGTTTAACCTTCTCAACCTCGAATCTATTATTTCTCTTAAGTCGGTAATTTTCAATTGCAAATCTTCGAATTCATTCTTTACTTTGTTCACATCAAGTTTACTAAGTTGATATAATCTTCTTTCAGCAATTGCCTTAGCCTGTGCTGCTGTGAAATTAAATATTTTAATTCCTTTAATTATACTCTCTTCACCTTTCAAAATAAGTTCAAATTGTTCACGGCTTTCACTTGCTTTTCCAACTGTAATTATATCATCAATCCTATCTTGTGCTTTGACTAAACCCTCCAAAATATGGGCTCTTGATTCCGCCTTTTCTAAATCAAATTTTGCTCTTCTTTCAATTACTGATTCTCTATGTTCAACATGTGTATGAAGCATTACAGGAAGTGTCAATAACACGGGTCTACCATCTAAAATTCCCATCATATTCGCAGAATAGGATTCTTGTAAACGACTAGACTTGAATAATTGATTTAGTACTGCATGTGGATCTGCATTATTTTTCACTTCGATTAATACTCTGATACCTTCTTTGGAAGATTCATCTCTAATGTCTCTTATACCTATTACTGTACCTTTGGTCACTAGTTCCGCAATATGTACAAGCATATCCGCTTTCTTCACTTGATAGGGTATCTCATGAATAATTATCCTCTTACCTTTAGAATCATCTAAAACTTCACATCTTGATCTAACATGAAATCTTCCTTTACCTGTTGAATACATATCGTAAATTCCATCGATTCCGTGAATTCCTGCTCCAGTAGGGAAATCTGGCCCCTTTACATGTTGCATGTACTCATCAATCGAAATATTTGGAATTTCTAATTTTCCGATTCCTTGTTCAATAATCTGATTAACATGAAGTTTTATTGCGCCCGATACTTCACTTAAATTATGAGGGGGAATTCTTGTTGCCATCCCTACTGCTATTCCATCACTGCCATTTAGTAATAAATTTGGTAATCTAGACGGAAGAACTGTTGGTTCATATTCAGAATCATCAAAGTTTGGTTCAAAATCAACAGTTTTCTTCTCAATATCCTCTAGCATGTGCTTTGAAATTTTATCAAGTCTACTTTCAGTATAACGCATTGCTGCCGGAGGATCTCCATCTATAGAGCCAAAATTTCCTTGTCCGTCAACTAATGGATATCTAAGTGAAAAATCTTGAGCCATTCTAACCATGGTATCATAAATTGATTGATCTCCATGAGGGTGATATTTACCCATAACTTCTCCAACTGATCTAGCAGATTTACTAAATTTTTTCTCTGAAGTATGACCGCCTTCATACATCCCATACAAAACTCTTCTATGTACTGGTTTGAGCCCATCTCTGGCATCAGGTAGTGCTCTTCCGATTATTACTGACATTGCATAATTGATATACGATGTTTTCATCTCTTTATTCAATGGATGATTAAGAATATTCTCATTATTAATGATATTTGTATCTTTATTTTCTTCTTCAGATGTCAAGATTTGTCACCTCCTTTGCATGTTTTTCAATAAACGCCCTTCTATCAGGGACATCTTCTCCCATCAATATCTCAAACATTCTATCTGATTCTTCAGCATCTTGCACCGTTACTTTTAGCATTGTTCTAGTTTCAGGATTCATAGTCGTTTCCCAAAGCTGTTCAGGATTCATCTCGCCCAGACCTTTGTACCTTTGAACTCCAATCTTTGTATTCGGATTATCTCCTCTCAACTGTTCAATAATTTCGTCTCTTTCTTCATCAGAGTAGGCATATTTACTTATTCTTCCTTTACTGAGCTGATACAGTGGTGGCTGGGCTATATACACATGCCCCTCTGAAATCGCAGGTCGCATAAATCTCCATAAAAATGTTAACATTAGAGTACGTATATGAGCGCCATCAATATCTGCATCAGTCATTATAATTATTTTCGAGTATCTCAATTTACTAGTATCGAACTCTCCTTCTTCAGGGGATTCCTCTTCCGAAGGATTACCGACTCCTGCTCCGAGTGCTCTAATCATTGTTTGAATCTCATTATTTTGAAATACCTTAACCAAATTTCTACGTTGCCTTTCGACATTGAGAATTTTTCCTCTTAGAGGTAATATAGCTTGTATTCTTCTATCTCTTCCAGTTTTTGCAGAACCTCCTGCAGAGTCTCCTTCAACGAGATAAACTTCACATTCTGATGGGTCTCTTGATTGACAATCGGCTAATTTACCAGGTAACCCTCCTCCTTCCAAGACTCCCTTTCTACGAGTTAGATCTCTGGCCTTTCTAGCCGCTTCTCTAGCCTTCGAAGCCAAAAGAGCCTTATCGACGATTAATTTACCAACGCTGGGGTTTTCTTCAAAGAATTCTCCAAGTTTTTCATAAACAACTGTCTCAACAATACTTGTTACTTCGCTGCTAACCAATTTATCTTTAGTTTGCGAAGAAAACGAAGGATCTGGATGTTTCACACTGACAATTGCAGAGAGGCCTTCTCTTACATCATCTCCTGACAGTGAGTTCCCTTTAAGCAACTTTTTTTTCTTTGCATAATTATTAACAGACTTTGTCAGAGCCCCCCTTAAACCAGTCATGTGCGTACCTCCATCCTTATTCCGAATAATATTCGTATAGCAGAAAATAGTCTCGCTGAAAGCATCTGACCACTGTAATGCTAAATCAATAGTCACAGGTCCTTTTTCAGTATCCTTTTCCCCATTAATTTGAATGACTTCTTGGTGCATTACTTCACGATTTGAATTAATTTGTGTGACAAATTCTGCCAATCCGCCCTCGTAGTGATGTGTACTAACATTCTTTTCCTCATCTCTTTCATCAGTGATAATTATCTCCAATCCCGCATTCAAAAATGAGGTTTCCTTTAACCTAGTATCTATTTGATCAAATTCAAAATCAGTAATATGTGTGAAAATAGTCAAATCAGGTTTAAATTTTATTTTTGTACCTGTATCTTTGCATGTACCTATTTCTTCTACAGGCTTAACAGGGACCCCTGCCTCATATCTCTGATGATAAATTACACCATCTCTATGTATAGTCATCTCCATCCATTCTGAAACTGCATTTACTGCAGAAACACCAACTCCATGAAGTCCTCCTGATACTTTGTAAGAACTATTGTCAAATTTTCCTCCAGCATGAAGTTTAGTCATTATCACTTCTGCAGCAGATATCCCATATTCTTCGTGTATACCTACTGGTATTCCTCTTCCAAAATCTCGTACAGAGAGAGAGCCATCTTTATGTAAATTAACTTCAATCAATGCAGTGTGACCTGCCAAATGTTCGTCAACAGAATTGTCTACAACTTCCCAAATACAGTGGTGTAAGGCACTACCATCATGTGGGTCACCTAAGTACATCCCGGGTCTTTTTCTGACGGCTTCTAGGCCCTCTAATACTTGGATACTTTCGGCGCTATAGTCTTCTGTCATCTAATTCATCATCCAGTTCCTGAGGGTTCCCTAAAGGAACCCTCAATTTAACTGTATAATTGGGGTGTCAGGGGGTTATTGAATGCTTTCGATATCTTTTGCAAAATATGCCCGAATAGGGCTAAAACAACGCATCCAAGATTATTTTCTCTGAGAAAACCCTCGGCACGATTAAACGGGTCTCATTTCTCGGACCTTCAATGAGTTTGCCCTTGATATGTGTAACCCTCACTGGTTGTACAGTTGATGAGATGGTAAAAGATGCTGCAAGAGCGACTGCAGTTGGTGCAGATATTGTTGAAGTTCGTTTAGATAAATTATGGGTAGTTGAACAAGAAATTGATGCCACCGAAAAAGTAAAATCAGATTCAGATGATAATCGTAAATCGGTTTATACACCACCTGAATTTATTTCTCAGCCAATGGATTCAGTAGATTTAGAATCCTCATTAATTTCTTTTAGAACCGGTATTGAATTACCAGTAATTTTAACTTGCAGACCTGAAAGACAGGGGGGTTATTTCCCTGGTTCTGAGAAGGAGAGGATTGAAGTATTAACTAAGGCGATTAGTAGTGGGGTAAGTTGGATTGATTTAGAGACTGATATAGAATCTAAAGAGAGGAAAAAATTAGTAAAACTGGCTGGCGATAGTACAAAAATTATATCTTCTAACCACTACGATCAATCACCTGGTTCATCTAATGAAATCATCGAAGAAATTGATGAAATTTCTGATTCAGGAGATATAATAAAAATTGTATTTAATACGGGCGGTAAAAAAGATGCTTTGAAGTTATTTGATGTTGCTTGGAGGACGAGAGACTCTGAGGATAAATTATCAATAATGGGTATCGGCGCTGGAGGAGATTGGACAAGAATTCATGCACCTTTGTTAAATCAAAGTATGGTCTACACTACAATGGAAAATGGATGGTATCTAGCTCAGCAAGGTAGAATTAATACCAGTGACTTAAAGACTGCTTGGAAATTACTTGAGTACAATTAATTCTCTAAGATTGGTATTTTCATTTCTTCATTTTGTTCTTTATCAAGTCCGTAAGAATGGTATTTACTATTAATTATTAATGGAACAATTAGACAAGATAAAGGAAGCACTGCTACCAATATGTATGCAGTAAATTTTGGTAGAATTAGTCTATCTTCAACATCGACTAATAGTTCAATATTCAATAATCCTCCGGCTGCACTTTGATCAGTGTTTCTGTTATTATCCCAATTATCGAAAATCAAGTAGTATTCTATTAATTGATTACTTCCGAACCAAGATGATGATGTTTGTGTATCTACTGCTATTGAAAAATAACCTGATTTTGATTTTTCGTATGAATGCACATCTCTAAACGGCATCCAAGTAGTCAAATCTCTATATTCAACAGGCACTAATTCAAAATCATCCCAAAAGTCTCCAGTTCTGTCTTCATAATTCCAATTATAATAGGCCCAATTCCCCTCGCTCATTAAGTATACATCTGCCTTCGCTCCATTACTTGGAGGGGAATCTGTATCTCCTGAATAAGTATAACAGAAAGTGTATGATTTACCAGGAGACAAAGCCATACTAATAGCAGCGGCTGAATCATTATTTACACTTAATTCCATACTAAAATCCTGAGAAATTGGAGCGATTATAGGTTGGTTATCGTCAATCCCCTCAAACCAATCAGATGTAGGATTAAGATAATGATAGTTTATTCTTTCATCCACATTCCAACTATTACTTGCAGGAACCTCACAAACACTGTCTGCTTGTACGATAGGAGTAATACTAACAACTACTGTAATTAGTACCATTGGCATAAGAAAACATGAATTTAGGAAAACTGCACTTACCTTCTTTTTCAAAGACACACCAATCATTTCCTTCTAGTCCTAATAGGTCGTATGTATCCTGATTCTTTGTCTCTTCGTTCTTCGACTGTCAAATATTTCGGCTGTGGTGGGGGGGTATGCTGATCCATTCCTGGCAATCCTCCTTCTGCTTTAACTTCCTGAACATCATAAGTCTCAGTACTATTTTTTGCATCCATTTCTTCTTCATCTTTCTGCCTCATTATCAGCCAGCCTAACAAAAGTACTGTGGCTATTAATGCTAGAAGTCCTGCACTTCCAGCATCAGGGACAAAGTCTCCCCAGGTCAAATCAGATATAGATAAGGGGCCATCGTCTTCTTCAATACCTAGGACTGTGATTTCAAATTGTTTACTGGAACAAACGTTTACTCCATCACACGTTTCAAGTATAATCACTAATGGTTGGTATTCTGGCAACATCCACACCTGTTCTCCCCAAACAAAATCATTCATAGTATTTCCATCATTATCTATTCCATCAATTGCTATATTCAAATCCCACTTTATTTCTGGTTCACTAGATAAATATCTATCTTTATCATTCTCAAAATCACCATCACCATCTGAATCTTCATTAATATCAGTATCTAACCATGCTTCTATTCCATCTACTAGATCTCTATCAATTACTTCTGCATAAAGATCAACAATTTCTCCAACTATTACATATTCTAATCCCGTAGGGTCATTTGTAACTATTTCTGGAGTTCTTGAAACGTAAATAATCATCGATGTAGTGTTAGTTTCTCCAGCTTCAAAACCGTCAACAACTGTTAATTTAACTATGTATATTCCAGGAATTTGATATTGGTGCCATACTTCAAATCCTTCTTTGACTGGAGATGAATCACCGAAATCCCATATCCATCTAGTAATCCCATTCCATTCAGGATCTTCTTGATTTGTAGAAATCATCCCTTCGAAGATAGGGTCTGAGTCATAACTCTCAGACCCGTCAAACAGTAATGGCATATTTGGAGCAATAAACCCTCCTCCATCTTCAGTGAAAGGTATTTGCCATGAGATTTGAGAATAATCAGTAGGTATGTAATCTAAGTTACTATCATTAATACTTGGTTGCCTGAATTTTATTTCAGGAACAGGTAAAGGATTGTCAATTCTAATTATGTAAGACTTTGTTGCAGACTCCATTCCTCTTTCATCAATTACAGTCAGACTAATGCTATATAATCCTGGAGAGGTAAATGTATGGTATACAGTTGAAACATTGTATAATTCTTCATCAAACGCAGAAATATTCCATATTATTTCTAATGAAGAACTATTTCCATCTGGATCAAAAGATAGACTTTCAAATATATACTCGGTATCAACAAATCCATCACCAGGTCTAGCAAATACGGCTACTGGACGTTGATTAACAACAAGAATCTGTATAGTGGTAGTTGAAGTATTACCATCATCATCGGTAACTTCTAAGCTGATATTTTTCATTCCAGGCTCTTTCCATCCAATAATTGGGTTTCTTTCTAATGACTCTGTCACTGAGAAATCTGATGTTAATGTCATACCCGAACCTTCAATATTCACTCCATCTTCAAATGTCCATCTATATTCAACTATAAAGCCATCTTGATCTTCAAAAATCAATGGCATTTCTATAGGTGTTAGAGTAAATGTTTGTAATGTATCATCAAAGATTTGCTCAGGGACTCTGTTTAGAACTCTAATATAGATTGAATAATCTACAAATTGATTCCCATCATCTATTGTTAGAGTTAGAGTATACATAATTCCATCTGCACTTCCATCGACCCATGCATGCCCCAATTCTGCCAAACCTCTACCCTGTTCAATTTGTCCATCGCCCCAATTCCAAGTAAAAGTCATCTCATCAATTGGCACATTATCTTGAGTTGATAATGCAGAAAACTGAACTCTTTGATTAGTCATTAAAGTTAATTCTGAATCTTGAACTATTCCATCTACGGTAATAACTGGAATCGGTACCGAAGTATCGCTAACTGCTACAGTCCAAGACTGAGGCTCTGAAAAATACCCACCTTTATCTTTTACAGTCAACACAATTGTATATATTCCGGAATCAAGATACGAATGCACAGGGTTTTTCAATCCTGATGAAGTATTATCTCCTAAATCCCAGTAATATGCAATTGGTGTCTCATTATGGCTAAAACTTCCATTAACTTGACTGAATCCCCACTCGTCATAACCAGAACCAAACATTGCCACAGGAAGCCATGTTTGAGTAACATTTGTTGTTAGAGAGCCCGATGCTACCGGCTCCATATTTGCAATATTAACCGGCAATGCAAATGCTTGGTCTACTGTGACTCCCGTAAAATCTGTAATTTTAACTCCATAAGTCCAATCTCCAGTTTCTGGCGGAGTGAACCAAATACTTTTTTCAGTAGCTACACTATTTCCAGCAGTCATATCGAAAATCAGTGTATCCTGTATACTATTGTTTAGATATGCATTTACTTCAACTTCAAGGATTTCAAAGAATGCATTAGAAGTAACTTCTAAATCAATCCTACTACTGTCATCTAGATTATCTCCATCTCTATCGAAGTTTTCAATGGTAGCAATTTCTACTTCTGCGGGGTCAGTAATTAAACCAGCCTGAACTGTAATTGCTGCTTCAGGATAAGAACCTGTGGTAATACCACAACTTGCATAGTTATAATCGCAATCATCAACAATTGATTCATACCAAGTAATCAACCAAACTTCGTCACTGAGATTACCAAAACCGTAAACTAAACCGGTTCCAGCGCCACTCGCAGGATCGATCCTTAATCTATCCATTGACCAAGTTCCAGTTGCTGCTTCTTTAGACATAATTATTCCTTCGAAACCAAATTGTGTTGGAGATACCATCAAATTTAGTGGTGCACCTGAACCCTGTGCGAATTTATACGATCTCATCCCCCATCCTTCTACTGCATCACTATCACTTGTCCAATCATTCACCCATTGGTCATTATATCCACTTTTTTGGACCTTACATACAAAAGCAGCAGTACAGGCTTCGGATAAATCTAAGTTTGAAAATCCAAAAGCACCCTGTGCGCTGTCTAGCGTTACAGCTGCACTGAAATTAGCGTAAATTTGACTCATTGTGGAACCAATTGATGTTGAGCCTGGCTGTGGATTAGCAGCTAAATTTTCTATTCCCGCCCCCCCAGTCGCAGTATCTGCAACCAAACTTTGAATTGCATTTCCTCCGCCTAATTTATCGGCCAGATACATAAGAAACATAAATCCTGCTCCATAATCCGCAATTCTTTGATTCCACCACCTTACACTCATGTTGGAATTTTGAGCCCATTCATTGGCATGCCCGGTCAAGGCAGAAGTTACTCCAAAGCAGAGATAAGCTGCCATATCGGCAGCGCCTTCATCTATCCACAAATTCTCAAATGGATCTCTTGCATTATGTAATAAATGTTGGAACTCATGCGCTATAATCGTATTTCTCCAACTCATATCGTCTACATCAATGAATATAGATTCTCTTTGTGAAGAAATCCCTGGTGAGAAATATCCGCCTATTCCCCCACCTCCATCAATGGCTAGGATCATAATTTCAACCTGGCAATTATTGTCTACATCAGGCATAGAACCAAAGTAAGTAGTGTCGGTTGGAAAAATTGTTGATTCAAATGTCGATGCAATATCATTTAGAGTAGTTGCAGACAATATTTGCCCATCCTCTACAAATATTGCAGCATTGGATGAAATTTTTTGTACTGTTGCCTCAACATTTCCATCAGCAGAAGGGACTGTATCTGTGTCTCCCTGACTCCATGCATTAGTGCAATTTCGTGCTGATGATTTAGAGTTCATGTATGTCTGAGAAAATGGAAGTACTAGATTTGGATAACC
>DAFS01000037.1:19098-83275 GCA_002495525.1 Euryarchaeota archaeon UBA89
TCTTCTACCCACTGCTTTTTTAGATGTCCAGTGGCCGAAAATGCAGGTTTAGATTCGTTTACAAACATATATTTTTTCCCTTCTATTGATGGGTCAAAACCCTCTAAGTTCCCATATGAAATTTCTGACATATCGCTATCTGGAATAGGAGCTGCCATAGCAAGTGGTGATAGACTTGCAAGTAACATTACCATTACAATAAATAATGGAGTAGTTAGATTGTTTTGCATATTATTTAGTCTCAATAGCCTCACATCCTGTTTATTACTAGTTAATGCCCGTTTGAGACCTATTTTAACATCGATGGAGCATCGTTCGTACATGACAGAGCATAGGGGAGGTCACAAATCTGTTTGGTTGATATTTTTAATACTATTATTTTCCTCATTTTCAGCCTCTGTTTCTTCTAATTCATCTTTAGATAATGAACCAAAGAATGTAGAAAAAATCTCTCCAGAAGTAATTGAAATTCTACCTCATGATTCCTCAGCATTTACACAAGGATTATTATTTCTAGATAGTAAATTGTATGAAAGTACTGGATTGTATGGTGAATCAAGTATTCGAATTGTTAACACCACGACAGGAGAAATCGAGTTGATAACTAATTTATCAGAAATATATTTTGCAGAGGGTATAACAGTATCAAATAATAGCATTATACAGTTAACATGGAGGGAGAATATTGGATTTATTTACAACTCTTCAACATTAGAAAATATTGGAAATTTTTCTATTGATGGTGAAGGGTGGGGGATTTGTACTACTCCAAATGGGGATATATGGCTTTCAGATGGTTCTTATCAATTATCAAAAATAAATCCAAACAATCTTTCATCAATCACCGACTCACTAACGGTGTTCTACAATAACTCTCCAATTAATAGGTTGAATGAACTTGAATGTCCTTTTGATTCAGGTTTAATTTTCTCAAATATCTGGCTCGAAGATAAAATATTAGCAATCAACTCTTCAACTGGTGATGTATGTTCAGAATATGATTTTTCAGAAATTCGCATGCAATATGAAAATAATAATTCACGGGAATTGAATGGTATTGCTTATGATCATGAATCGTCTCTTTTTTGGATTACTGGGAAAAATTGGTCGAACTATTATCTTGTTGATTTACAGATAAATTCTGACTTTTGTCAACTCTCTGAAAAATCAGAAATTTGTTGTACTGAAGATAATTTTTCTTTATTTGATTTTCTATTACTTATCTCAGTTGCAATATTTCTTATGCCTTTTTCATGGCCTATTTTTGGAATGATATTTTACAAAATATTTAGGCGACAAACTCAACATCCCCCCCCTCCTCGCAATATTGAAGAATTACCAGAGGGGCAATGAATGAGTGATGAAGATAATGATTCAGGATTTGAATTATGGCTACATGATCTTTCTATTGACCCAGCCACTAGAGTAGCTGGAGCAATTTTGATTATTCTTGGGAGTGCTTTAGGTGCGATGCTTGGTGTTTTACTTATGGCCGCTGATCCAGCAGATATTATGGGTCAGATAGGTGAAGGTCAATCTTCTGATACAGTTAATGGACTAGTAATTTCATCCTTGGATAATAATTCTGGGGGTGATCCAATCGAAGGAGTATTGATTGAATTATTGAATGAAGATAGAACTACAATTGGAAGCGATATCACTGATTCCGGAGGTCGTTTTTCAATAATTGATGCACCTAGACAGTCATCTATCCTATATGTTCAACACCCTGATAACAATACAGTAGAAATATTACTAGTGCCTGGTGATCATTCTCAAATTGTAGTCACTCTAGAACCAGGTGATGGATTTATTGGCCCTATTGATATGAGAGGAGATAGTAATCTTGCAGACTCTGTTTTTGTAGGATTCTTTATTGCAGCAATTACCTTACTTACTGGTTTAGCAGGAATTGTTGGCGGATTGGAGGTATATAATGGAAATAAATATAATCGGTCTTGGTGGCTAACTTTCTTTGGTTTATTTAGTCGAGGGATGATTTTCATAGGTCCTCTACTTATTCTAATTGGACTTGGATTAATGTACCTGACTAGAGATCAGTTTACTGATTATATTTCTTCAGAGGGACAATGATTTAGATGTATCTAATCAGTGTCGAAGGAGGAGATGGTAGTGGTAAAGGTCTTGCAACTAAAGTCATAGCTGAAGTTCTTGAAAAAGAATTTACATTTACTTCAGTTGAAGTCACAGGGGAACCCAGAAGAGATCATCCTCTCGGGCGTCTTGCTATAAATTCAGTACGAACAAAAACAATGACTCCTGAGGGAGAAGCAGGTCTATTTGCTGCAGATAGGGTCGATCATTCACATGGTTGGATATTACCTCGATTGGAGGAGGGAAGAGTAGTGGTAAGTGAAAGAAATGTTCATTCTTCGCTTATTTATCAAGGAATTGTAGGTGGTTTAGGATTGGAAAAAGTTTCTCATATGAATTCTGCAGCCTTAGTCCCTGATCTATGTATTTGGGTAGATTGTGACCCCGATTTAGCCTTGAATAGAATTAGGACCGGTACTCTCCGTGCTCACTCTGAGAAAGAAGAATATTTTGAGACTAGTTCCTTGCAGAAGGAGATTAGGTCGGGATATCATAGCTTGCTTTCTGGGGAATTAGAAATGCCTACTCCATTTGATATGGGGGCAATTATTGGCCCAGTTTTAAATGAAGGAAGTGAAGAAGAATTCAGAAATCAGTTGAGAATGAGAGTAAGGAGATTTTTGAACTCTCATCCAAATCCAATTAATGTTAAGGTAGAAATCGTAGAGCAAAATCTAATAAGAAAATTATTGATTAAAAGTAAGGGTCAAACTACTCTTGTTGGACTTGGTGTTGAACCGAATAATACTCGTGATGATTGGCTCAATGACAAGAAACCATGGCAGGTTCTTAAAAGTGCTCAAAAACAACATGATGATGTTCTATCAAATCATGAAGGTAATGTATTACCCTATATTCCAAAAAGCGTCCTCTCTCATTCAATATCATCTATAGTTGGGACATTATCAATTATGGCTAACGCAGATGTTGGAGAGTTACGATATGCACAAGGTCCAATCAGGGCAGTTTCTGAAAGTCATTGTCATAAAATAATCAGATATCTAAACGATGATTTAGATTGGTTACACCAACATCGCTCATTAATTGGAAGAGATACGGCTAGAAACCAGATTAAAGAACAATTCTTGCCATTCGGTTATCTTTCACTAGCAGTTTGGCCTCTCAGGAAAGTTATAAAAACGTGGATAGGGAAAAATCCGAGTACTCATATTCGATTTTGTATAGGTCAAATTATTAGTTCAGGAAGACATTCTGTAGCAGTTAATAGCTGTATCCAGAGGATTAGAATTTTGGGTTCTGGTAATTCATCTATCAAAGCACCCATTGATGAAAAGGATTTGGTAAGATGGTGGCAAGGAAAAAATTAGTCTTTGAATACTAATCTAGCATTTGCAGGAAGTTTGACTTGACTTGAATCTGCAAAATCTTCTGTTTTCGAACTAATTGCAGCACAGAACCACCATGATAGAACAAATCCTGCTATGGTACCAGTAACCAATCTGATAGGATTAGTTGACTCATAATCAGTTAAAAGTTGATAAAAACCATCAAAACCTATCGGCAAAGCTCCTATTGAAAGAAACAAAATCATACCAAGCATTCTTCTATCTTTGATGTATAATGAACTAATATTTTCATCTCTGAATACAGATAGGAAAGAATCCCTAACAGTCCATCTATTCAAGCCTTTAGATCTCCAAAACAATGCTCCCATGAATAAACCTAGGAACAATCCTACATCTCTAACACATACAGCTAATTGGTTACCATTTATTTCCCAAGACCTCTCACTTTTTTGATGACAATTGAGATCTCCAAAAGAGTAGACAAATGCTGCTACTGGATTTAGTTCCGTCCAACTGAAGTAACCAAATATTTCTTGGTTTTGTCCTATATCGTCATTCTGGCCATTATTCTGATTCCCCCAAGAACCCCAACCATCTTCAGTGGCATAATCTATTCTATTTGCTCTTCCCGAAAGTTCAGGTACCGAGTTCGTAACTAAGAAAACTGGTATTATGAATAAAAGAATCAAGTATAATCCTGTTATTGACGCAATGAGTCTACCAACCTTTTCTTCTCGGGTCCTTTCCTCCCGTCCATTGGGTAACATCTAAACTAATACAGTTAATTTTTGGATATAAATGATTTGAATTTATAATTCATGAATAAATCGGAACTCCTTCACAACATGCTTCTACAACTCTTCTACAATTAGGGCATTCCATGTGCTGTCTAACTGGTATTGCTGCTCCTAAGAAGCCACAAACACAAGTTATTTCTTTACAATGGTCGTAGTCCACAAGATGTCTAAAGCAACTAGGTTCTAATTTGTTTCTATGTTGTCAAAGTCTTTAATTCATCTTGTAAGTTCTCTGCCAACCATTGATGTAAGGTTTCACTTCCCATTTCTGAGAGAGTAGTATTTAGAAAAGCCGCTATCAGTGCATCTTTTGCATCGTCTGGACTGAAACCTCTAGCTTCTAGATAGAATAATTGCTCTTCATCAACGGGGCCATTAGCAGTTCCATGTCCACAACCAACCACGTCATGTTCGCTAACTTCTAGTTCAGGGATACTGTCTGCTTCTGCCTTCTTTGAGAGTAATAGGTTACGGAATAACTGACCCGCATCTGCACCTTTAGATCCATCAGATACTCTTAGCATCCCAGTACCTATTGTTCTACTATTCCCTCCACAAGCAGAATGCCAGTCTAGTCTACTGTATGTCTCTGGAGCATCATGGTATATCTCTATGTGATGATCTATATGCATTCTTTCTGCTGACAAGATAGAACCGAGAACTCTAAGGTTACTACCGTTTTCATTCATCATGTATCTTAAATCAGCCTTGGTTTTTTCAGATCCTGAACTGATACTTCCCGCTTTAACTTGAGAATCTTTACCAATATTAATTGCGTCAACTCTTAGTAAAGTTCCACTTTTCATTTGACCAACAACTACATCATTTATTATCGATCCTTCGCCAATATTCGCTTTACGCAATAATCCAAACCATCCTGGTTCTCCTTCGATTAATGTGATTAGTTCAAACTCACAATGCCTTCCGATTTCAATACTCAGATTAATAGCCGAATTTACCGATTCAGAATCAATTCTCAATAGAACGGGTTGTTCTAAAACAGTATTGTTTTTTACTTTGAAAGTAAATTTGGAATCCTGAGATACCGACTCTATGAAACTCATAGAAATTTGGTCACTAAAGCTATTTTTCATACTTTTACTATATTCCTTGGTTATACTAACTTCATTTGGTACATCACTACCATCAAGGAAAGATAAATTTATGTTAGGTTGCTTATAGTTACTGGGTATTTCTCTAATATTTCCAGTTGGATGAATTCTCTTCCATGGAGAATATCTCCATAGATGATCCGAATTATCTGGTTCATCAAGAGAGAGGTATAATTCTTCGGGATTCATTTGGATATACCCCCAATTAACCAATGCTTCCTTCCATTTCCAATGCCATTAACTTATTGAGTTCAACAGCATATTCCATTGGAAGTTCTCTGGTAAAAGGTTCGAAGAATCCATTCACAATCAGTGCTAATGCTTCTTCTTCTGAATGTCCTCTACTCATCAAATAGAACAATTGGTTGTCACTAACCTTTGAAACACTAGCTTCATGTTCACAACGTGCCGTAGGATTCGCTACTTCCATTGTCGGATATGTGTCACTTCTACTATCCTCGTCCAGAATTAAAGCATCACAGACTACATTTAATTTACAATTTTCAGCTTTAGGAGAAACCTTTACTAGCCCCCTGTATGAACCTCTACCACCATCTTTACTGATTGATTTAGATAATATTTTGCTTGTTGTATTGCTTGCTAAGTGGTGTATTTTTGCACCAGCATCTTGATGTTGACCTGAACCGGAATATGCTACTGAAATAACCTCTGCATGAGATCCTTCTCCTTTGAGAATAACAGAAGGATACTTCATTGTTAGTTTACTACCTATATTTCCATCTACCCATTCAATTTTCGCTTTCTCATGAGCAATTCCTCTTTTTGTAACAAGGTTGTATACGTTAGCACTCCAATTCTGGACAGTACTGTATCTAATGTGTGCCCCAGGTAAAGCGATTAGTTCAACTACTGCTGAATGCAATGAATCTGTGGAATAAGTTGGTGCAGTACATCCTTCAACATAATGTATACTACTACCTTCGTCGGCAATAATCAAAGTTCTTTCAAATTGACCCATATTTTTAGCATTAATTCTAAAATATGCTTGAACGGGTAACTCTACATGAACTCCTTTGGGTACGTAGATAAATGATCCACCTGACCAAACTGCAGTGTTTAGTGCACTAAATTTATTGTCAGAGTAAGGAACTACACTACCGAACCATTCTTTTACTAATTCTTCATATTCTCTTAGGCCACTATCCATGTCCAAGAAAATCACTCCTTGTTTTTCGAGATCTTCCCTGATTGAATGATAAACTGCCTCAGATTCATATTGGGCAGTTACACCACTAAGCCATTTTTGTTCGGCATCCGGTATACCCAATTTATCGAATGTATTCCTAATATCTTCAGGGACATCTTCCCAATCATTTTCTGTAGCTTTGGATGACCTTAGATAATAGCAAATTGATTCGAAATCAATTTGCTTTAGCATAGACATATTTCCCCACGTGGGCATCGGTCTTTCATCAAAATGTTTGAATGCCTTTACTCTCATTTCAGTCATCCATTCAGGCTCATTTTTTAACTCTGAAATATCTCTGACAACTTTTTCCGATAGACCCGCATCAAATCGAATTGTTGAATTCTCCGGGTCGTGCCATCCTGCCTTGTAATCTCCTACTGCTTCCCTTGCATCACTATCTGCCATATTTACCACCATTTAATCCTCAGAACCTTCTTCGAGCCAGTCATAACCTCTTTCTTCAAGTTCTAATGCCAATTCAGGACCTCCTGTTTTGACAATCTTACCAGAAATTAGAACATGTATCTTATCAGGTTTAACATGTTCAAGAATTCTAGAGTAATGGGTAATTATTAAAGCACCAGATTCAGTACCTCTAATGGCAGCATTAATTCCCTTAGCAACAGTTCTGATACCATCAATATCTAATCCCGAATCAGTTTCATCCAGAATTGCTAATTTTGGTTTCATTAGCATAAGCTGTAAAATTTCGAATCTCTTTTTTTCTCCTCCACTAAATCCATCATTGACATACCTTCCAAGAAATGAAGAAGGAATATCTAATTCCTTCATAGATTCTTTTAATTTATTTCTAAATTCTTTACCCTTGGCTGCTTCCTCTCCCAGAATTGCTGCAACAGATTTTCTTAGGAAGTTTCCAACCTGTAGGCCGGGAACTGATTGCGGATATTGGAATGATAAAAATACTCCTTCTCTTGCTCTTTCCCAAGTCTCCATTTCGAGTAGATTCTCACCATTTAGCTCAACAATACCACTTTCTACTTCATAGTCAGGATGTCCCATGATAATATTTGCAGTAGTAGTTTTTCCACTCCCATTTCTCCCCATAATCGCATGAATTTCTCCGGGCTTTATCTCTAAATTAATGCCCTTCAAGATAGATGTATCATCAATACATGCATACAAATCTTGGATATTTAATAGTTTTAAATCTTTAGACATGTTAGTTCCTAACCTTTCGTGTATGCCGCCCCTTTTGAATAAATGCTTATTCCCCTAATAAATCATACCTCAGATTATAGTTTTTTTTGGTCACCCTAAAATGAAATAGCATACTCGGGATGATTAATGAGCGACCACTCGGATAATAAATTACCCGTTGTGGAAGATTTATCTGAATCATATAGAAAACAGATTGAAGGTGTAATTAAAGAAGAAGCTATGCGTCGTATTTCTGAATCACAATCTCCTGAAGAATTAGAAAGATTAACAAGTTTGTCATTGGTAAATTTATATGAATCGAATGATTCCGATTTAATTCCTGCCCTGATGTCTAGGTTAGGAGTAGTTAGAGCAGCTCTGGACGGTCATGGAGGAGGTCTCTTGGTTACCTCAGTTGAAATCGAGACGAATAGTATTGGTGACAGAGTATTATCTTTAATCCTAGATTTGGATGGTGCTTGTGTCTCGTGTGGTGCTGCTCCAGGTACGCTTAAGGGAATTCAGGATGATTTACTGATGGATAAGGAAGTAGTTTCTGTTCGATTTACAGTCTCAATGCTAGAATGGTTCGATGAGATTCAAAAAGAGTTTGTGTTGAAATTTGGAGGAGTAGTTTTCGTTTAGATTATCTTTTCAAATTCATCAATAGCTTGTTTCGAAAAACCTAGTACAGTTACTTCTTCTCCTTCAATGATTTTTGTGTACTGACTAGCCGCTCCAGCGAAATCATAACCTCCAGCCTTCCCAACCCATGAATCACTTTCAACTAAAGAAATCAAATCTTCTTCTCTTAAATCATCAAATTCTACTATTGCAAAATCAGTCCAAATTCTATACCTCCATTCGGAATACAGTTTTTGATATTGATTATTATTCCGAGTCAATATTGCTGTTGAAGACCAAACTCTATGCCTTTTCCCAGAAAGTCTCAGTAACATACTCGTAGCTTTCATTCTATCTCCGGGTTTCCCTAATGCTATTTTTTCCCCTTCAGGGGCTTCTACTAAAGTGTCAGATACAATTATCATTTCTGGATCATTAAAGGTGTCTGATTCTCTAAAACTCCATTCTAAAGCCGCAGATTCCGCCTTTGAAAAACAAATATCTGCCGACTGCTTTTCCACAGTTTCGCTATTTCCAATATTTTTTTCTTTACTTAGTAGAGGCTTACAAATTAGTTCAATACTCTCATAACGACCATTTAACCAATCCGATCTCCTCTCGGAAGCAGATGCAAGTAGGACTCGCACTATCACACCTACAAAGAAATTCTATTATCACAAATAGGGCATTTAATCATTTTAAGTCCCATTGATACTTCAAATCTCGATGAACACTCAGGGCATAAAATTTGTCTATTAATTTCTGGTATTTCTGCCACTCCTGAAGGTGGCAAAGGTATTGCTTGTAGTGGTACAGATAATTCTTGTTGTTTCTCCTCAAATCCGATTTTCATTCCTCTTACATTAGAATTCTTCCGACTTTCCCTTCTTTGTTTCCTAGTATTCGTTTCCTCAATATCCTCATCTATCAATTCAATCTCTGAAGACTTAATTTCGATATCTGTTGAATCTACAATATCAACTACATTTTCTTCTAAGACAATGTTTCCGGTTGCAACCCTTCTTCTTTTTCTACCAACCCACTTTAATGCACTTAATGACATTGTAGATAGTACTAACAGACATATTAGTAAGACCGTTATTGAGATTCCAGCCATTAGTATTCCAAAATTTTGCTCATCAAGACCTAAGTATATTCTCATCTCATCAAGTAAATTTAAGTCACCTCTATCGGGGTCATTATCATCTATTAAAGATCTTATTTCCCATCCATCTATTTCATTCCAACTCAGAATAATAGATTGATCACTCAATGGGCTCCTATCCACGGAAGAAAGATGATTTTTTCCTGTTGTAATCCTATCGGACAGTCCAATCCATTCTTCATCATGAATTGGATTCATCAGCCCATATTGTATCTGACTGCCTGTCGGGCCGACAAAGTCATAAAAAATCTGTATACCTAAGTGGGTTTCAGTCATTTGAATATTACCAATTCCTTTAGATGGTATTTCTACACTGAGATTTTCTAAAGCCGTCATGGTCGAATCAGTAACTTTTGCAACTAATTTTGATTCTGCATCTGAGCCTTCTTTCCAAACCGAATAGATATAATCGCTACCATCATACGTAATTACTGACATCTTTTGCATGCCTGCTTCATCTCCAATAGCCTTCCTATAAGTCCAAGAAGTTTGGTCACTGGAACCATGTGCATACCACAATCCTATTCTTTCGTCACCAGTGATATCGTCTCTATTTGATTGGTATAGTACGTGAGTATATTCTCCCCCTAGTTCTACAGTTACTGGGTCAGAATCATACATACTAAGTTCTATTTCGTCAATAACATTTGGTGTGAGTTCCCAGTCGCTAGCTAATTTAGGGTAATCCGATGTTAATAAGAACACACTGGTTAGGTCCTTGAAAGTCCCTCCTGTTGAAATATCTCTATGATAACCTCCAATAATTATGTCAGTTCCTCTGACATCCATGTCGATACCAAAATATTTCCCATCTGATAACGATATAGGTTGCATTAAGTCTTGAACAGGGCTCATTTCACACGTAGCGTCAATTCTCGAGTAACTTATTGTTTGTTTGAAGTAACCCTGATTGTCAATATATCTCCTAGTCCAAGAAATATGAGCGTATCCATCACTTGTACTCCAAGAAGTCAAATCTCCCGACCATTTCACTTCAAGCATATTAGAACAAGGTACTAGTGCAAGATTTTCATTTAAGCGATATAGAGCCAAACCTCCTTCTTTGCTAGTAATAACTAAACCTTCTCCATTTAGATCTATGACTCTCACTGGTTCTTCCCCATAATCGAATATTAAATCACGAGGGGCTTTCAATGATGACTGATCTACAAGAATTGTAGAAGTAATTTCATTGTTACTCATGTCTAAATCACTTTCTCCTTGAACTGTAATTTTTATTTCCAGAGGTCCCACTTCTGGATGAATATATGCAAATGCAATTTGACTTGCACCTTGCCCCACCACAAGGGAAATAGTGGTTGTAGAAACTTCCATCCAACCAAGATCATTTTTCAGCCAAAGAGTCGCATCTACAGACATTGCATTAGTTGAACCTAAGTTATCAACTCTACCGGTAATTAGGAATTGTTCCTGAGGTCTTGGTATTGATGGTTCTGTCTTTACCGCTCCATCTCTGAAAGCTAAATCAATACCTTGTGGTCTTTGTAGAACCGGGAATGAAATTGATATGTCATTATCCGATTCATTATTTTCTTGTATCTCATCATCAGGGTCTAAAGAAACTGTTAATTGTTTATCCCCTACTGTAGATGGGTTCCATGATAGTGAAATTTCTATTATGTCTCCACTTTCTAAACTTTGTATGATTATCTCATCTTTTCTAAATCCATCCTCCAAAAGATAAATCCTCAATTCATCTGCTGAAATGTCACCTATATTTCGTATCTGAACTTTTGCTTCTAAAAATGTATTTACATATGTCTCACTAACTGGTATTCCATATTCTTGAACTGAGATTCCAGTTCTAAACATCAAGTCGGGAGAAGGAGGATTATTGTCAATTTCAACTGTAATTCTAATTTCTTCAGATGCTACACCTACTCCACTAACAAACCTGACAGAGAACCTTTGTATCCCATCATCAGTATTCTCAGTATCCCACGGTATTGACCATTGTATTTCTTCTGCTCCTGAACCTGAATAATAAGTCATATTTTTCCATTCATCAGTCCCTAGCCTCCACTGTAGTTGAGCACCATTAACGGTTTCCAATAACCCACTAATTTCAACGTCCCCACTCACAAGATCTTGGTTGCTAGGCGAATCTACTTCTAGAGATATTATTCCTAAATTATGAGTATTTTTTGTCGTATTACTCCATTGTTCGAACTCATTTCTAGATTTTACCTCAATTTGGAGAGTTTCTGCATCTACATCAACATCTTCTTCAAAATTTGGAATATCAAAATTTGTAGTCCAATTAATTGTTCCAAGTGCCTGATGCCAATCAACTAGGACACCTGTTGAGAGAGGCCCTCCTCCAGTTGGTCTGTACTTGTATGTGACTCGAACTTGAATTTCTTCAGTAGTCCCATTCTCTTCTCCAGCTTCATTAATATGTCCTCTGACACTGTAACTTTGACCTTCAATTAACCATAAACCACTTGGTTTTTCTATTACTGCCCAGTTTCCTGTTCCTTCACCAACTGGGGGGTCACCTCCTCCAGTTCCATTTCCGGGGTCACCTCCTCCATTCCCTCCACCTGTATCATCTCCTAACATAGCCTGAAGAATTAGATTTCCATCGATTATTCCAAATCCATAATCTTCATTCCATATATCTGAAACAGACGGCATTGAGGCGGTCCCTCTAACTTCCGAATTATTTCTCAATAAATCCTTAACTTCCTGAGGTTCTAATTCATCATCTATTTGTAAAATTATTGCAACTAATCCTGCAACTGCCGGTGTTGACATGCTGGTGCCATCCATCGATACATAGCCATCATCCGCGAGAGATGACGAATCTTGCCCTGGGATAGTTGAACTTGACGTGGCATGTTGTGCTGACGTAATACCTGAACCCGGTGCAACTACATCGGGTTTCAATTCATCCCATTTATTTTCATCATTATCGTCTACTCTAGGTCCTGAATTTGAGTAATCTGCAATATCATCATCATTTCTTTGAATTGTATTTTTGTCATCTATTGCCCCAACAGTAATCGAAGAATCAGCGGCACCTACCGAAGTGACTCTATTGCTTCCATCATTCCCTATTGCAGCAATAGGTACAATTCCTGCTTCGGCGCAATTATTAACAAGTCTAGCTGCAGAATTATTCCCATCATCTCCTTGATCATTTTCGCCAACTGGTGAGCTTCCGCTCCCAAATGACATGGTCATTACATCGATACCTTCGCTTGAATCATTATTCCCCCAATCCGTATTTACATTTTGTAAGACCCATTGCAATCCTTTGATTATAGGTCCCTCATCTCCGCCTGCACTTCCTCCTGAATCAGTCATTACTTTTACGTCAACAAGATAGGAACCCGGCGCATAGCCTTGGTTTACTCTTCTAGAATCTCCAGTACCTAGAGCAATTCCAGCAACATGAGTTCCATGACCGTTCCCGTCATCTGGATCGAATTCACCATCATTACATTCTTGAGAGTTCCAAGATGTTGCATCGCAACCTGCTAACCATTTTGGATCTGAGAGGTCATCTGGTTGTTTCTCATTATCATTATTATT
The DNA here is from genome assembly GCA_002495525.1 of Euryarchaeota archaeon UBA89. GTDB lineage: Archaea > Thermoplasmatota > Poseidoniia > Poseidoniales > Thalassarchaeaceae > MGIIb-O2. The sequence continues at coordinate 32,148 of DAFS01000037.1, forward strand.
ATCTGAAAAATCATCTAAAGAAAAATGCTCATTATCTACTCCTGAGTCTAAAACTGCGATAACCACTCCTGACCCATCATATCCAAAATCTCTCAATGTTTCATCATACACCTCAGATGTCTGGACTTTAGACCCTCTAGTTGCCACGCTCAGATAAGAGACAATTTTATCCTGTTCTTCTATCATTACAACTCCATCTTGCTGCCATATTTCTATCAATGAACTAACTGGGACATGATCAATTACTACAGAATCAATATATTCTACAGGGAAAAACCAAGAACCTTCTTCTTCCCATCCATGATTAACTAAAATTTCTTTCAGTTTTTGTAGATCGGTTTCACCGGGGTGCCATGAGTATCCTACAATTATCGCAGTGGTCATTCGTCCATCATTTCCTAGAATCGCAGTTGCAGAATGAGATTCTTTTCCACCTGCAATCATATATTGTAGGCTATCTTCCATTCCATTACTATCCCTATCAGTATTGAAATTCATCCACCAGTACGGTTCTTCAACTGCGGGACTCGCATCCCAAGGGGGAAATCCAATCCCAAGAAATTTTTCGGGACATATCTCATTATGACAAATTAATGCAGGGATTCCATCATCTATTACTTGTAACAAACCTTCATTATCCTCGTCAAGGTGCTGATTATAGTTCTCTTCCGAAGGTACAATTGCAGAAACTCCTACTGATAAATCTAGTACTAACATCAGTATTACAACTAACATAGGCCCTACTGTTTTCGATGCTCCTGCCATGGCTCTCTTAGAGAGCCAGCATAGGTAGAGGTATAATTTGAACCGATAATTAATTCATTTTTATTGAATTATGGCCAGAAAAGATGTTCTTTATTCAAGGAACAAATCAGGCTGTAATTTTCATCTTTCTCGAACAACTTCACTTCTCCATTACAAATTGGGCATATTGTATTCTCCGCAAGCTCTTCAAGCCATGCCTGTCTTGTTTCTAACTCGTCACCCTGTTCTTTAAGATTCTCCAGAATTCTTTTTGCATTTCCCTCTAGAGGTTTTCCTTCATTATCCCATGGATCCTCATCTAATATACCTAGATTTCTTTTTGCAACGATTCTCTTTGCTTCAACGATATTTACGGCTTTGTTTTGAGTACTTTCAGAATTTAATGGGCTGGGGCCCCCTTTTGCTATAATTCTCGCAAATAAAAATGTCATAAAAAACCCTCCTATATGAGCCATATGAGCGATATTGGTATCCCCTGAAGTCCCTTCTTGGATTACATAAATTTGATAAATTTCCAACCCCAATCTTACAAAAACAATAATCCATACAGGCCATGCCCTAATTAAGAATAATAGTGGAAATTCTATTTCATCATTTGGCCAACATGCCATGTAAGCTCCCAGTAATCCAAACGCTGCGCCACTAGCACCTATTGCAGGATTTATTGAATCCGGATGTGAAGCAACCCATGCTAAATTACCTCCTAAGAATCCCAGTATGTAAACAAGCATCCATCTTTTACTACCTAACCTTTGTTCTAAAGGCACCCCCACAAGTCCAATTACCAGAATATTAGATAGTACATGTAACCAATCTGCATGTAGCCAGGCAGAAGTGAAAAAACGATGTATCTGTAGGGGTTCATCCGCTAAAAATGGGTATAAGGAGAGAAAATGTATCTCATTAAAATCTAGTTCCAACATAGAAAAAGTGAATCTAACAAACATTACTAGGAGTAGTGAAAGAACCATGGCTAAAGCTATACTTGTTTTTTCTCTTATTGAATTGATAAAAGGAATTATTGAAACTATAATATATATTGAAAGAAGTACGAAATCACTATTTTCTAATTGTGACCAGTATAAATCATACTCCGCAGAGGTAATCACAAACTATACCCGGCCGTATTGTAGCAATAGCGCCTTCGATACTTTGTCGAACGACTCAAACGGTGAACCACCCTCGCAAGTACATGGAAGTTCAGACCCTAATTCAGATTTCGGGTCTTGAAATTCATAGAGGGAACCGTCTCATAATCTCAGATTTCGATTTTGAATTATCCGAAGGAGAGGTGGTTACTTTAGTTGGTCCAAATGGTTGTGGTAAAACTACTTTACTCGAATCTAGCGCAGGTATGCATACAATCTCTTCTGGCTCAATTTATTGGAGAGATGACTTATCGGGGATGAAACTAGTAAGAGATTCAGATGGTAGGAGAAATCCTTTACCTCCAATGGGTTTAACTTTACAAAAAAATGGAATATCTGGCGAAGAAACAGTCCAAGAAAGGATGAAAACTGTTCTTACAGTTTCTGGATGTGATTTCGATGATATAAAAGTCCAAGAATTACTCGATTGTTGGGGTCTTAAACACAGAAGTTCCGATAGAGTTTCTCAATTGTCTGGAGGGCTGGCTAGAAGACTCTCGGTACTTTCAGGACTTGCACCGGCTTTATTATCCAAAAAATCTCGAGTCGTACTACTCGACGAACCCTCAGAGGGATTAGATAAATCAGCTAAATTACTTTTGATTAATTGGTTGAGAGCTTTAATATCAAGAGGGCATGGAATAATTGTAGCAACACATGATTCTGATTTAATTTCGATAGCTGATAGAATACTCAAATTTAGTAATGGAAAAGAAGTAAATCTTAGTTCTCAACCACAGCCAGAATCTAACTTCATAATTCCTAATTCTACAAATAATGTTCCAATTAAAAAAGTTTCTAGTCTATTTAATTGGGCTTACAGGATGGAAAAAAGAAACCCAATCGATACCATTAATCGCCTAATCCCTGCTATTCTTGCACTATTACTATCTCATGCTTTGGTATCCGAAGATGAAATATCTATCGTAGGTACCGATTTTTTTTCTGCATTGATTCTACTCCCTTCATTTATTTCCGTAGTAATCCCTCCTGCTCTGATTAGTAGATATGCAGAAGAAAATTGTGGACGATGGTGGTCAGCAGTAATAGGTCCTAAATTCCGTCTTTCATCATCAATTATTGGTTCTTCGATTTTACTTCCAATCCCCTTAATTTATCTTTCATGGTTTATTCTGAGCGATAATTTAGCAAGTGTCGATGATTCAGTAGTCTATTGGTTATGGTTACCTTGCTTAGTAATGTACTTTGTTGCAATTGCTGCCTCATCATTACATTTGTTGGTTTCTGACTTGAGGAGATCTGGAGCATCTGTTGTATCTTTACTACTGTTAGTTCTCGTTTGGCCATTTATTGAATTAGTTGATTCTCTTGAGATGATTATTCTCAATGGTATGAGTTGGGGATTTTCATTGGAAGAACCAATTTTTATGATGTTTTTGGCTGGTACAATTAGTTTATTGGTGTGGATTGTTTCTGTATATCTTCCGGAAGCATGAAAACGAGCATTCATCATATAGTGACCTCTCCCAAGTTTGTGTCCTCAATGAAATACTATGGTTGGGGATTAACATGCATAGGCGGAGCAGGTGTTTTACTAACTGCAATAATGGGTTATACATATGCGCCCTTAGTGCAATCTCCGCCATTTAGATCTCCGGAGGCCTATCGAATACTTTTCTGGCACGTGCCTTTTGCTTGGACATCTTTTCTATCATTTTGTCTATTATTTATTGGAGCAATTTCTTGGTTTTTGAAGAGAAAAGAATGGGGCTGGAATTTGTTTTGTACAGGCTCTGATCTGGGTCTCCTGTTTGGATTGGGAGTAGTCATTTCTGGCCCAATATGGGGTTCAGCAGAATGGGGGGTGCCATGGGATTGGGGAGATCTGAGATTGAATACATTCGGTTTACTTACTGCTGTTGCATTATTCATCGTTCTATCTAGAAAAGCACAACCTGACGGAATCGAAACTAGAGACACTCTTTCCACAGTAGGATTGTTCGGCTTTGCCTTGGTACCTATTACGGCTGTAGCAACTACCGTTTATCAGAAAAGGCATCCTTCTGTCGTAATCGCAGAATCCAGTGAAACAGGATTAGACCCAAAAATGCTCGAAGTTCTAATTTTGGGTGTAATATCTTTCTGGATATTAATGGCTGGGCTATCTCTTCTAACTTACATCTCATATAAAATGGAATATGAGTTAAGAAAATTATTAGATAAAATAGATGAAGAGGTGGTCCATTGAACGGTTTTACCTCTTATCTAGTTACTTACTCAATCTTAGGATTTTTATTGAGTTATTATATCGTTTACATGGGCAGGAAATTAGATCATCTTAGAATAAGAATTAGAGAGTGTAAATTGTCATTAGAGGATAATATCTCTGAAAATTAATTTTTCTCTCACGAATCATTCTAATGTACTACGCTTTCGCAAGGTATGAGCCATATGTCCAAAGATGTATTTTGCATTGTTTGTGGAGATTCTTCCAAACTTTCTTCCAATCGTCTTTGTGAATCATGTTTCCGTAAGCGTGTAACATTATCAAAAGTCCCTAATACAATACAACAATTTCGCTGCCCAAAGTGTGAATCATACGAAATCAGAGGTCGTTGGTCCAAGATGGAACAAGAATCGTTGGCGGATTTGAGGATTCGCGATAATTTAGAATTAGATGAAAGAGCCGAAGATGTGAATATTGGATTCGCATTACAGATTATTGATGATAGAACTAACCGAATTCATCTTGATGTTTCTGGAATGATAGATAATTTTTCTTTTGAAGATAGCTTCGAGATTTTGTTACAAACTAGTAATGCAATTTGTACTCCTTGTACTAGAAAAGATGGTGCGTATTTTGAGGCTATTGTTCAACTCCGTTCAGCAGGAAGGAAACTGTCTGAGAAAGAACTCAAGGAATTAAGGGATACTTTAGATGAAATGTTAGGTGGAATGGAGGCAGATCCAATGTTTTTCATTACTAAAGAAGGCATTGTAACTGGAGGTTGGGATTTACAACTTGGATCTAAGTCCATGGCTAGGAATTGGGCTCGTATTTTAACAAAGAAGTTTGGAGGTACTGTTAAAGAAACATCTACTGTTGTAGGAATGAGAGATGGTATTGAGATTACAAGACTAACAGTCAGCTATCGAAAACCTGCTTATGATGTTGGAGATGTGGTGAAATTAAATAACGATTTATGGATGATTGATTCCTGGCAGAAAGATGGCCCTATAATCCGTCGATTGAAATTCTTTCATCGAACTGGGGCATCTTGGAGAGATATGGAAAAGGCTAGAATAATTTGTTCTCGCTCAGAACAATTTATTGTAGATATTTTTAATCGTGATAGTTCTGCTGCAGAGATAATGACTCCTCATGATTATACTATGGCAACTGTTGCTTTACCCTATGATGATGATAAAAAATCAACAAAACTACGTATTGGGTTCATAGAAGATATGTGGGTAGCGTTACCTGGGTTTGTTGGCGAGGTGGATTTATGAAAAAGAAAGATATTGAGGGACTTGCCAGAGAATTAGATTCACAGGATATGGTTGGATATACTAGAAATTTCATGGATGATTTTGAATCGGCAATCTCTGAGGTAATTGATATTGATGTAGATAAAGATTGGTCAGGAGTTCTTTGTTTAGGAATGGGTGGCTCTGGTGCAGGCGGAATGTTTCTTTCAACTTTAGCTGACTATTCGGGAGGGATTCCCTTTGTAGTATGGAGAGATTATGGCCTACCCTCCTGGTGGGGTCCTGATTGGTTGGTTTTAGCAACATCTTATTCAGGAAATACAGAGGAAACAATTGATGGTGTCCATGAAGCCTTGCAATCTGGAGGAACAGTAATTGGGATTTCATCAGGTGGTGAACTAGAGAAGTTAATTTCTGAAAGTGATGGATCATTATTCCTTCCTGTTCCAGGAGGTCAAATGCCTAGGTCAGCATTTGGACATTTGTTTGGAAGACAATTATCAGTATGTTGGTCTTTAGGAATAATCGAGAAACCAGATGATAAAGAGACTTCGGAAATGATTGAACGTCTCCGTTCATCTTCTAATGATTTCGACATAAGTGGCGGCAACGGGCTGGTCGTTTCTGTAGCAGAATCAATGCTAAATAGACAAATTGGAATTATCGCACCTACTATTTTGATTTCTGTAGCAAATCGTTTTGCAAATCAGTTAAATGAAAATTCTGAGGTATTTGCACGCCCTTCTGAGTTACCTGAGATGAATCATAATGAGATAGTTGCATGGTCTTCTGCTAATGAAAATGAACACTCTCTAATTTATTTCTCTTGTGGAAATATTCACCCTAGAATCAATTCAAGGATGGACTGGATGCTAGAAAATATCGATAACGATAGTTCTTGGATAATTGACTGTGAGGGGCAGAGTCTTCTCGAAAGTTTACTCTACGCTTCACATATTTCTGATTGGATAAGTATTTGTTTAGCATTGTTGCAAGGAGTTGATCCTTCTGAGATGAGTTCTATAGTGAATCTTAAATCTCATCTTTCTAAAGTTTAATAAATTGGCCCAAGAACCAATCTGGGGTCCGGATAATTTTCTAATGCCTCATCTCTATACTGTGGGTCGACAACTCCCGGCATATCATGAGTTTCAGGTTCATTAATTGATAGTTGAAAATGCAAATGCGATTCCCATCCCCCATTCTCATGTTTATCACCCATCCAACAAATCACTTCTCCGCGTGAGATATTTTGGCCAATTTTTTTCCCTTTTATTGATTTAGCACTCAAATGCCCATAAAGCGCCCATATTGGTTTATTATCCACCAAGTGCTTTGTTATTATTACATATCCATAATCTCCGTCTGCTGGATTATATCCAAAATGTGAAATTACTCCCTGATCAAATGCCATACAAGGTGTACCTACAGGAGCTCCAATATCTATGCCAATATGTAGGAATCTACCATCAGAAAATAGTTCGGTAGAATACATCCCTGGCCTTAATTCGTCATATCTCCCAATATCGTATTCAAATCTTGAAGGAGTATATTCACCTCCAGTGAAATCTCTAACTTCATATTCATTTGGTAGATTAACTACTGGATGATATCGCCCGGTTTGCCACTTAATCATATACCCGGATTAGGGTCTAGGTTTTCATCCCTCTTCATCAGTATTTTCCTTCATAACAGTAGGTGTTCTAATTGACTCAGAAATGGATTTTTGCTCAACTAGATTTTTAGGTAGGTTTGTAGCAATATCCAGCTTCTCCAGTTTACGACCTTGAGGTAATACATTAGTTTCCCATGAACCTACTGCTTTATTATAAAATTCAGTTGCTTTACCTAACCTATTACCTACTTCCGCAAAATGTTCACTCCAAGTAGTCATTCTTTTGTAAAATAACTGTGCAACTTCAACCACTTCTTTTGCTTCTTCAGCAAATCTAACTTGTTGCCAATACAAAGCAGCAGTTCTTAGTAATGCGATTAGGGAAGCAGGCGATGTAATTATCACCCCTCTATTCATTGCATCAGAATGTAATGTTGGATCTACTTCAAAGGCGGCAGAAACTAAAGCTTCGGATGGTACAAACATTACTACGAAATCAGCCCTTCCTGATACCTTTGTCAAATATCCCTTTTCTGCTAATTTATTCATTGTATCCCGCATTGATTTTGCATGTTGAATTAATTTCTCTTGTCTCGCATCTAAATCTTCAATTTCTAAAGCCTCAAGGTAATGTTTACCACTGGTTTTCGCATCAATTGGAATTGATCCATCGCCTGGAAGACGTACAATGACATCAGGGATAAGTCCCGAAGCACCCTTTTGTTCTAAGAAATCGGTATGTTTTGTCATACCTGCCATTTCAAGTAAATTCCTCAATGCGATTTCACCCCAATCTCCCCTAACTGAAGAACTTTTTCGGAGTGCAGTTGAAAGATTTGAGGCTTCTTTTCCTAAACTCTCTGTACGAATTCCTAGATCTGTAATCTGCCTCTTAATACCTGAATATGCATCTCTACGTTCCTTTTCAAGATCTTTAGAAAATTTTTCTAAATCATTAAGAGATTTTGTCATTGGACCGAATAATGAATCAATTTCTTTCTGCCTAGCAATATGATCTTTTTCTGCTGAAATTTGCACTTTCCCAAGTCTCTCTTCAGCAAGCTTTAGGAAATCTTCTGAGTTCTTCCTTCCTAAATCTGTTACTAGATTTTCTATTTCTGCCTTCACTCTAATTTCTGAGGTTGCTATTGCCTCCTCTTTTGCTTTAATCCTCTCTTCTGTTCTAATAACTTCACCACTTAATTTCTGTCTTGCAATCAGCCAACCAATTGTCGCTCCAAGTGTCAAACCAATAGCAACATATACAAGTCCCATTAAATCCATAATATCTGTTTGTAATTGACAGTATTTGAACTTGTAGATTTTATCTTTGTTAATAATCTCTAAACAGTTCTTATTAGGTAGATGTTCTTCATCATATTACGTGATGTCTATGCGACCTGTAAATTGTGCAATTCTTGGGTCAAGAGGTTTGGTTGCCCAGAGGTATATTCAAAGATTAGTCAATCATGATTGGTTTAATCCAGTATCTATTGTAGGTTCAAGTTCAACTGTGGGAATGAATATTCGAGATTTACCTTGGTATCTTGATGAAAAAAGGCCTCAGTTACCAGATATTAATGTCTTAGGATTAAATGATTTAGATACACTTGTGGATGAATTGATAAAAAAAAAAGTTACTGTAATATTTTCTGCATTACCTGACTCAATTGCCAGTGAAGTAGAGAAGCCTCTGGCTGAAAGAGGGTTTTGTGTAATTAGTCATGCGTTAATTCATAGATTAAAGGCTGAGGTTCCTCTGGTAATTCCAGATATTAATTCTGACCATTTAAAGATTTTAGAATCTCAAAGTTTTGGTACGGGATCACTAATTTCTTGTAGTAATTGCATGGTAGTCCCTATTGCTTTGACTTTATTCCCCTTAATGTCTGAATATGATTTTTCTACTGTAAAAATTATTACTGAACAATCGTTATCTGGTGGAGGTAGGAAGATGCTAGAAAGAGGTAGAAGCGGTCTAGAAATTGCTTCTTCGATTCCCGGTGAATCTGAAAGTATTATATCTGAATTAAATAGAATTTTAGGTGAAAAAAATGAAGGCATTTTTCAAGAAGCAAATTTAGATGTGAAAGTTTGGTGTTCTCGGGCTAGTCATGATTTTGGTCACTTAGCTACAGTTGAGATAATTTTTTCCAACGAAATCAGTGCTCATGAAATAATTGAAGCGTGGCAAAATTTTTCATCGAGGGTCTTCGATTCCAGACTCCCATCCTCGTCAAAGATAATCAACTTCGTGGATGGTAAGTTAGATCCAATTAAACATAGATGGAGTGGTTCAGTAACTGCATTGCCAGATGAAGATCTTAGCGCTGGCATGCCAGTTTCTGTAGGTGAAATAGAAGTATCTGGTAAGAAACTAAAATTCAAGTTATTATCTGATAATACTATTAGAGGGGCTGCAGGATATGGTGTTCTTCTTGCTGAGTTACTACTTGTTGAAGAATTAATTCCAGAAAAAAATCTAATCAATATGAGTTTTAATAGACGTAATTGATATGTATTATCTTCTCGGATAATTTAATGAGACTTCGCCATCTTGCCATGTCTCTTTCAAAATTACAACCACATCCTTGTGAAAATGTTGATTTAGAACAGTACTCTACTGACGGCAATATTGCATCTAAATTCATTTCATCTATAGTCTCATATGGAGATTTATCTTCTGATTCTATTATCGGTGACTTGGGGGCTGGAAATGGTATTCTTGGGATAGGCGCACTGAAAGTCGGCGCGGGAAAATGTATTTTTCTAGAAGCAGATAAGAATGCTTGTGAAATATTGCAAGAAAATTTAATTTCAAATAATTTTAAGGATTCAGGAGTAATAATTAATCAGTTCTTGGACATTAATACAAATTTTCCTAAAGTTGACTTGATTATTTGTAATCCTCCATGGGGTAGACAAAAAGAAAAAGCAGACCGTCCATTTTTAGATTTAATCATAAAAAATGGCACTGTTTCCCATTTAATGCATAGCGCTCATGCAAATCATTTACACCCCTTCTTCGAATCAAGAAATTGGTCGGTAGAAAAATATGGTGAATATGATTTCAATTTACCTGCTAATTTCTCTCATCATCGGAAAGAAAAAGAATCTACTAAAGTAGGATTCTGGCGTTTTTCACCAAATTGAATTTTTGTTTTTTGACCCGTGTTCTTCATAGGTGAATCATCAGTCGCGTAACCAATGAGTGCTTCAGCAGGTGACTTTGTTACGCCAGGAACACGTGTTTTAGCAGATGAAAATACGTCTCTAGGTGATGGGCTTGTTTCTACAGAAAATGGTGCCCTGGCTTTACTTTCAGGGAAATTAATTGAAGAGAATGGAGTCATCTCAGTTGAGATTTCAGGTTCCACTGCTAATTTACCAAAAATTGGCGATATAGTAATTGGGCAAGTAAATCGTCTTAATGCGAAAACAGCTGAGATTAGGATATTACATATTGAAGGAAAAGATGGTGGAGAAAGAGATATTCCTGCTTTGAAATTATTTGCCGATATATACGTGACTGATTTTGTTGATCGATACATTCCATCAGCCGGAGATGCAATGCGTTCTAGAGATATTATAAGGGCTAAGATAACTCAATTTGAGCCCATGCTAAAAGCTTCAACTAGAGATGGTCCTAGTTTGGGTGTCGTCCACGCTATTTGCCCTACATGTGGTGCAGAATTACAAAAAAATGATTCTATTCCAGATTTTAATGTGAAATGTAATATGTGTGATTACAAAGGCTATCGTGTTCTTTCTAGTGGTTTTGGCACTGGTTATTCAGTACCTGAAAATTCAGATATTGATAAATTCAATAGACCTGGTGAGAGATGGTCTGAGCAGGCAGAGAAAGTTCTTGGGCATGATGGAGCCCGTCCATATCTTTCCCCCTTAGCAGACTTTAGGAGGGGAATAAAACATGAAATTCCACCCTCAGCCGCCAGGCAAATTGGCCGTAATAATTCTAATAATCGTTCAAGAGGTCAACGTAGGGAGATGCATAAAACAACTTGCACAATGTGCTTAAAACCTACTGAAGTGCCATTTAAGCCAACTCCTGGGAAGCCAATTAGATGCCGTGAATGTATGGATAAGGTGAATAATGGTACTGCTACAAAGGAAGAACTCTCTGCTGAACGTCAGGTTTTGAAAGCAGCTAGATCTAAAATGTTAGAATCATCTGGAATTAAGTTATTCGTGGGAAGTATTTCTTGGGATGCAAACGAAGAGGACTTAAGGAAATTATTTTCAACTTTCGGGGAACTTAAAGAAGTACATATTGCAAAAGATCGTGAGACAGGTAAATCTAGAGGTTTTGCCTTCATTAAATTTTCAAGTCACAAAGATGGACAAAAGGCGGTCAAAGAATTAGATGGTACAGAATTTCATGGTCGTAAAATAAGTGTTCAAGAGTCTAATGAATCTCGTGGTGGGTCTGGTAATAGGCGTAGACATGGTAGAAAATAACCGTTTGATTCATTGCTGATGGGCTCCCCCTCTGATGTATGGGAGGCTGGCTTGTAATAGATGGCTATGAGGATGAGCCAGCGGCTTTTGGCGTTCCAAACTATCTTGGTTTCCATATTCGTTATATTTGCGGAGTTCTAGAATCTAGAGGTGTCGAATATACATATCTAACTATAGATCAATGGAGGATTAAATATAAACAATTTCTGAATGATAAATCAAGTAGAGATAAGATTAGAAGTGAATTAAGTAATCTTGCAGGAACTGTAGTGCTTGCCGGTTCTATAGTTCCAGGAAAATATATCCGTGGCACACCAGTTAGTCAGAGAGAATTAGATCAAATCCTTTCTATTATCCCTAGCGAAGTTCCAATATTATGCGGAGGCTGGGCGATAAAAAATTGGAGATACTCGGGGTGGACTCCTTTGCGTACAAATCTTTTCTGTGCTGTTAATGATGTTGATTCTTCTTTGGCTTTATTTCTTTCTACCGGGGAATGGAAACATAGTAGGAGGACAAAAGATGAATGGACTCTTTGGGCGCATTATGGATCTATCTCTAAGGCAGTTACAAACCATCCTGATCTATTAACCGTAGATGGAAGATCTGGGCCACTAACCTATGAAATAGAATTATATCAGGGTTGTGTTAGGTTCAAAAGAGGATGTAAATTTTGTATAGAGCCGAAAAAAGGCGTTCCATTATGGAGAAGCGAAGATGATATCCTAAAAGAAATATCTGGTGCCTTAGATTCTGGTGTGAAAAATATACGTATTGGTGGTGCAACGGATATCTACACATATCGTGCAGAAGGCGTTAGAGAATTAGAATATCCAATTCCTAATCCCGAACCAATAAGTCAAATTCTTCATGGGGCAAGAGAAGATGAGAGATTAGATATCTTACATGTCGATAATGGAAATCCTTCGATAATTGCTGAGAATATCGAACCATCTACTGAAATAACAAAATGTTTAGTTGAGAATCTGAGTGATGGTGCAGTTTTATCATTCGGTTTAGAATCAGCAGATCCGCATGTTCATCAGATGAATTGGCTTAACTGTGACCCTAAACAACTCAAGATTGCAATCAAACATATCAATGATTTTGGTAGAGTTAAGGGAAAGAGAGGATTACCTAAACTTTTACCCGGTCTTAATTTCATTGCAGGATTAAATGGAGAAACTAAAAACAGTTATGATATGAATTTCAATTTATTAGAAGATTTAAGATCAGAGGGGCTGTGGTTACGAAGAATAAATATTAGACAAGTTGAAGGTCAAGGTTTTCAAGAAATATCTGGAAATGATTTTAGAAATTTTAAGAAAAAAGTGCGTGAAGAGATTGACAAACCTCTTCTTGAAGAAATATTCCCTATTGGTACAGAATTGTCGCACATTTGGTGGGAGTCTCAAGGAGATAGAATTAGAAGACCTGAACAGGTCGATAATCCTGTCCTCAGTTCGCCTTCAATTCATGGAAAATCGGGAATTACTTTTGGGAGACAGATTGGTGCTTATCCAATATTAGTCGGAGTTCCATACCTAATTCCTCTTGAAACTAGCTCAAATATTGTAGTCACAGGTCATGGAATGAGAAGTATTTCAGGTGTTGAAATCGGCTTGAATATTAATTCAGTTTCTCAACAACAACTGGAATCTATACCTGGAATTGGAAAGAAAGCAGCATGGAGAATAATTAGTTCCAGAGCTAAAGCCAGTCGGAGCTCAAAAATTCCCTTTGATTCCGTTGAAATGGCTTTTGAAATGGCGCAAGTTGAAATATCTCCGATAGTAGAAAAAGTATTATCAATCTGATACATTAGTATATCAGTATAGAGGAATAGTCATATTCTCAAGATGTACGCTGGCTTTGTATGTCGAACAATCAGTCTTCTCAAAAGAATCTCGCGGTTAGTATTTGTATACTCTTTCTATTGGTTCCTTTGTTAGGAATTATCGAATTTCCGGAAGATATAGAAATTAGTGAAGATACAGAGTTTTCATCAGTAGTTAGAACCTCTAGTGCCATGAATTCTCCGGGTTCTGAAAGAGGAAGTGTATTCACTAATTCAGTATTAGAACTTAATGCGGGCTCTCCTACTTTAGTTCTTAATAATGGGTCTTTAGTTTCCTTTGATAATGGTTCTCCAATTTTCTCAGAAGGCAATGTCATTTCTATTTCGGGCCAATGTTCACTTTTGTCAAATTTCAGTCTTTTCTGTTCAGGAATTAATAACTACGGGCAACTCGGATTAGGTGATCAGCAATTATTGAGTGGATACGTTGATTTTGGTAATAAAATCCCTGCGGCTTTATCAGAAGGAAATAATCACTATTGCGCTATCTTGGATGACGGTTCTGTTTCTTGCTGGGGGAGAAATAACAATGGCCAACTTGGAGATGGTACAAATGCAAATAGAAATTCTCCGGTTTCAGTTAATCTTGGTACCAATAAAACAGCAGTTTCTATTTCTAGCAGTAATGACTTCTCTTGTGTATTACTGAATACAGGAGAGATTTCTTGCTGGGGTGACAATTCATACGGAATTCTTGCCGATGGCACAACATCGAATAGTAATTCTCCAGTAATTGTTAATCATTCAGTAGGTGAAAGGGCAGTTTCAATCGCCACTCCAGGATATAGTGTATGTGCAATATTTTCTTCGGGCAATATTAGTTGCTGGGGAGAATCGTATACGATTTCTTCCTCTAATAGTAATTTGATAAGTGGTTCAATTTCAATAACTCTTCCATCAAATAGAACTGCTATTTCACTTGATGGAACTGGTTCTCATGTTTGTACAATCCTAGATAATAATTCAATTAATTGTTGGGGATTAAACACCTATGGACAATTAGGGAATGGGGAGTGTTCATCTGTTATTCCAAGTAGTGGATGTACCGGAACTAATGCTAATTCTCCTCAATACGTGAATCTTTCAAATGTTATCGCGATATCATCAGGTTCCGATTCTACCTGTTCGATTAATACTAATTATCAATTATATTGCTGGGGTAAACAAGAACAGATATTTGATAATACTTCTAATTCTAAATTATCACCATATCTGATGAACTTTAGTGCCTCTGATGTTTCTTATTCTGATCAAGATATGGATGGAGATGGTATCGTCAACGATTTGGATGTTCACATGTCTGGCGATGATGATGGTGATGGAGTGCCTTCACCTACCGATCCTTATCCTAGTAATCCTGCTAGATGGATGGATTGTGAACTTGGATCTTGGGGTAGAATTGATTGTACAGAATCATCTTTGGGGCACTTCTCATTATTTTCAGCATTATATCAATCTGAATGCGATTTAGGCGAGTATCAACATCAAACCGGAAAATCATATTGTAACCAAGCTTCAGCCGGACATTATGTCGATTCTATCGCATCTGCAAATCAGTCAATTTGTCCCGAGGGTTACTATCAAAATCAAATCCATTCATCATCATGTGTTATTTCTAATCCCGGTAGTTTTGTATCTTTGACCACAGGCGATGCTGGAAATACCAATACCTCCTCATATAACCTTAGCTCAACTAGCGCAAGTTATACTGGTCGTATCGGTAATCAATATGATAATTATGATTATTACAACATTAATATTGCGAAGTTTCACCATATTTCAGTAAGTATTGAATCATCAAATGCTGAAGTGAATATCTCACTTTATGATCAATCAATGGTTCTTCTAGACATTAACAACTCTTTATCTGCTGAACCTATTGTATCTACTAATCTAACTTCAAGTTCTTCCACACGTAATATTTTTATTGTGATTGAGAAAGTTAACTCGACTGGAGATTATCATATGAATCTAACATACTATACTTCAGATGGTTCTAATGTGATTGGAGATATTTTTAATCTTATAGATTCAGAAATTGGTGTAGATGAGTCACTATGTTCTGCTGGAACATTTGAGTCAGGATTTGGAAGTTCTTCATGTACAGCAGCAGCACAAGGATATTTTGTACCTAATGCTGGTTCAATATCTCAAACACCATGTTCACCGGGTACATATCAGGGATTGTCAGGGCAAACGAGTTGCTTGAACACCTCTCCTGGATATTATACTGCTGCTTATGGTTCTTTTATTCCGACACCTGCTTCTTTAGGTTATTATGTTAATACAACAGGCGCTACTAACCAAATTGCTTGTTTACCTGGGACGTATCAAAATCAAACCGCTCAGACTAGTTGTATCGATACAGATGCAGGATATTTTACTTCTTCATCTGGTTCTCCAGCACAGATACCTTGCTCTAATGGAACATATCAACCCAATACTAATCAAGAATCTTGTATTCTTTCTTCTCCAGGCTATCATGTTCCTAACAATGCATCTTCTACTCAGATACCTTGTAATCCTGGAACATATCAGCCATTTTCGGGACGTTCAGACTGTATTGATGCGAGCCCGGGATATTATGCTTCTTTAGCAGCATCAACAAACCAATCTCCTTGTGAAATAGGTAGTTTTCAACCAAATTCTGGTCAGATTAGGTGTCTTGCAGCTGACCCAGGTCATTTTGTAGATACTAATGCCTCAGTTACTCAAACTGCGTGCGACTTAGGAACATACCAGCCTTATTCTTCTAGCTCGAGTTGTTTCGATGCGGGTCCCGGGCATTATGTAGATTCAACAGGCTCATCATCACAAATTGCTTGTTTAATTGGGACTTATAATCCTAATATTGCTTCTAATAGTTCAACATCTTGTTTAGAGTCTGAACAAGGTTATTACGTTCCAAATAATGGTTCATCAGTACAATTAGTTTGTTTGCCAGGGACTTATCAGCCTAATTTTGCCCAATCTTCTTGTATAGATGCAGATTCAGGATATTACGTTGATTCATATCAAGCAATTAGTCAAGAACCGTGTTCATTAGGTACTTACCAGCCACAAGCCGCACAAATCGGTTGTTATGGAGCAGATCCTGGTCATTATGTCGATTTACCTGCTGCTGCGATTCAAACTCCTTGTCCAGCCGGTTTTTACAACCCCTCTTCTTTATCGACAAACTCTGAATCATGTATTAGTGCGGATCTAGGATATTTTGTCCCATCAGAGGGGTCATCTTCACAATTTATCTGTTTGGAAGGTACTTACCAGTCATCTGAAGGTCAATCATCATGTATAGATTCTCCAGAAGGAGCATATGTAATGAATCCGGGACAATCAGAATTTATTGAATGTCTGGAAGGAACATTTCAACCTAATGCAAAGTCGGTAAATTGTTTAGACGCAGAAATTGGGCATTTCTCATCAGGAAAGATGTCAATCAGTCAGATACCTTGTCCAGCGGGAACTTATCAGCCTAATTCTGGTCAATCTTCATGTCTAGATGCAGATATCGGTTACTATGTTTCCTCAGAAGGTCAATCTTCTCAAGAGATTAATCCATTTGATTTCTATACCGATTCTCCCGGTAGTTCTTTTCTCACCCAATGTCCAAGCAACTATATTACAATAATTGAGGGTGCAACATCGATTAATAATTGCCTATTAGATTCTGATTCAGATAGGATTATTGATGAAGATGATATTGATGATGATGGTGATGGTAGGTTAGATTCTGTAGATTCTTGTAGCCCTGGAGTAATTGGTTGGATTAGTAATTCAACGACAGATATTGATGGTGATGGATGTAAAGATGATATTGAGGATTCCGATGATGATAATGATTCAATTTTAGATCAATACGATGCTTTCCCTCTCGATTCAAGTGAATCTATTGATACAGATTCCGATGGGATTGGTGATAACCAAGATACAGACGATGATGGAGATGGTTGGTCTGATTTGCAAGAATCTACTTGTGAAACGGATTCATTAATATCTCAGTCCGTACCTATTGACACAGATTCTGATGGAGAATGTGACATTGCAGACTCAGATGATGATGGAGATGGTGAATTGGATGTAAGTGATTGGGCTCCATTAGATGCTAATGAGTGGCTTGATACTGATGGAGATGGCATTGGTAACAATGCCGATAGTGATGACGATAACGATGGCTGGTCAGATATTAAAGAAATTGAAGAAGGTACTAATCCCCTTCTTCCAGACACAGATACAGATTCTTATATCGATTCTAATGATGAATTCCCTAATGATATTTCAGAATGGATTGATTCAGACGATGATGGAGTAGGAGATAACTCAGATTCTCATCCTGGTATCAAATATTTCCAAACCAACCTACAATTTATATTAGCAATTTCTGGAGGAGTTATATTACTAGCTGTATTTGGCTATCTAGCTGTCATTACCCTGCGTAGGAAGCCTGAAAATATCAGTGAATCAAAACCTGAAGAAAATGAATTAATTGAAGTTGATTATCCTCATGAAGGAATGTCAGAGCCTAATGCTGAATTAGAAAATAATAATTTAGTAGAGGATTCTTCTGAAGAAGAAACAGAAGTTGTCAGAGATACTTCTCACATTGATGCTTTGCTTAATGAGTTGCCAACTCCTCCAAAACCTCAGGTTATATCGCCACCTGAAGGAACACCTGTGAACGAATACGGGCAAAGAGTATGGGCGGATGAGACGGGTCAAGTTTGGTGCTTAAATTCTGATGGTTCAATATTAAGGCATGATGCCGCAACTGGCGGATGGGTTCAATATCATAACTAATATTAGAATTGTATAACGTTAGCACCCCATGCTAAACCGCCACCGAAAGCTGCTGTAACTATCAAATCACCATTATTAATTAGTCCCTTTTCCATTGCTTCTTTCATTGCAATGGGTACACTCGCACCTGCTGTATTACCATATTTATGTAAATTAGTGTAGGTTTTTTCCATTCCAAGGCCTAATTTCTCCATTCCTGTTTTGATAATGTTAATATTTGCTTGATGAGGGATCACTAAATCAACATCCTCAATACTTTTCCCTGCTCTACGTAATGATTCATTCACTGCTTGAGGAAAAGCATCTATGGCGAAATTCCATACTGCTCTCCCATCCATATGGAAATATTGTGCACCTTCTACAAATTCATCTGAATCAAATGGTGTTCTCACTCCTCCAGCTGGTATTTCTATTACAGATGAACCAGATCCATCAGACATTAGCCATGAACTAATGATTCCCTTTCCTTCCTTAACCTCAGACAATACGGCTGCCCCTGCTCCATCTCCAAACAATACACAGGTCGCTCTATCTTTCCAGTTCAATATTCGTGAGTAAATTTCTGAACCAACAACGAGGACATTTCGATAATCATTTGTGCCTACATATCTACTCCCTATATCTAACGCATGAATCCATCCAGCACATACTGCATTGATATCAAAAGCCGCACAATCAGTACATCCTAATTTATCTTGAATTATTCCAGCAGTAGATGATAATGGCACATCAGGAGATGAGGTTGCCAGAATGATTAAATCAATATCTCTAGGTTTTAATTTAGCATCATCTAAAGCCTGTCTACACGCTTCTACTGCCAGATCTGAAGTACATACATCGGAACTGGCAATCCTTCTTTTTTTCATTCCTGTTTTTGTAGTAATCCATTCGTCACTTGTGTCTACATATTCCATCCAGTCTTCATTACTCATTTCATTTGGTGGTACATATGCTCCCAATCCAATAATGCCAACCGATACCATATTCTACTCTATGCCGGATAACTATACTTTCAGTCTTACCCTATATTTTTGGAGAAAAGTAGTATTAGTTTATACGAGCATTAGTACCATATGTAAGCCAAACATGAAATCTAAGGAGCGTTTCATAGATGCATGGCGTCGTTTGGAGACCATCCTTTACTACCGGATTCATTAGAATCTATTTTGGTAGACGAATCAGTGTCAACAATCTTTCTTAAAGCAGAATGTAAACCTCGAGTAAAGAGTGGGCATATATCTTCTTTGAGCCTAAATGAATTAGATCTAGAAGTTTGGGATAAACCAAATTTATTGACTCTTTCAGAAGATCTTTCGTTAATTATTGATCAGAATTCTACCCGCTCTGATTGTTTCATAGAGATAGAACGTGAAGGTTGTAAAGTCATGCAAATAGGCGATCTTCGTGTGAGTTGTGCTTGGCCACCTTTCTCAGATGCTTGGGAAATAACTGTTGTCAGACCTGTAGCAAATCTACAATTATCAGACTACAAATTAGATGATGAACTTGTGAATAGATTATCTAACCATCATCGTGGCGTATTCGTAGTGGGTAAACCAGGTTCTGGTAAGACCACTTTCGCACAAGCTATTGCCTCATATTTAGATTCAGAGATGGGAGCAATGGTGAAGACTATGGAATCTCCTAGAGACTTACAAGTACCACAAAGAGTCACTCAATACGCGCCTTTAGAAGGTGACTTAGAAAAAACAGCAGAGATTATTTTCTTACTAAGGCCAGATTTTGTAATATTTGACGAAGTTCGTCGTGCTAGGGATTTCGAGATATTTGGTGATGTACGTTTAGCAGGAGTAGGACTTCTGGGGGTAACTCATGCTAATAGTGGATTACAAGCAATTCAAAGATTAGTCGGAAAAGTTGAGTTAGGCTTAATTTCTCAAGTTCTTGACACAGTAATCCATATTGAAAAAGGAAAAATAAATCAAGTATTAGAATTAAAGATGGTTGTCAGAGCTCCGTCAGGGATGGAATCAGATTTGAGTCGTCCAGTTATTGAAATCAGAGAGTTCCCTTCTAATCGTTTGACTCATGAAATGTTTGCTTTTGGTTCTGAAATTGCAGTAGTTCCCGTTAATGCTTCTAATGAAGAAGGAGGAAGCCCTGCTTGGAAATTGGCTGCAGAAGAACTCAAGAGAGAGGCTACAAGACTTACAGGTATAACTGTCAAACATGCAAAATTTGTTACTGATTCTGCTGCTGTAATTTACATTGATGATTCTGCTATAGGTTCTATGATTGGACCAGGAGGAGAAGGAATTCGTAGACTCGAACAAGATTTAGGTCTGAAATTAGATGTTAATTCAGTACAAGAGCTTCCTAGAGGTCTAAGGAAGAAATTACAAAAAAATAGTGATTCTAATTTTGATGCTAGCGCATGGTCGAATAAACCTGGAAGAAATTGGGAATATAATTCAGGGAAATCAAAACGAGGTAAAGGCAGAAAGGGCCGCCGATGATTATTTGTGTTTTGTACAAATATTCATAGCTTCAGAGAAGAAACTTAAACTCCATCTTCCTCCTTCTCTACCAACTCCCGAATCTTTTACTCCTCCAAATGGGACTCTTAAATCTCTATGTAGCCACGTATTAATCCAAATCATTCCTGTATGTATTGATTCTGCAACTCTATTACCCTTTTCAAGATCATTAGTCCAAATGCTTCCTGCTAAGCCATATCTGGTATTATTAGCAATTTCAATGGCCTCCTTTTCATTAGTAAATTTATGAATAGTAACTACTGGTCCAAATATCTCTTCCGTTGAACAACGAGAATTAACATCCAAATCAGCAATTACTGTTGGAGAAATCCAATTTCCATTTTCATATTCTTTCGAAAGATTAGGATAACCTCCGGTAAGTATCGTTCCTCCTTCTTCTTTGGCTATTTCGATATATTCTTCAATTTTTGAAAGGTGTTGGGGTGAAATCAATGCACCTAACTTTGTATTTTCGTCAGAGGGGTCCCCAATTTTCATACTTTCAACCTCTGAAATAAATTTTTCTACAAATTCTTCATATATTTTTTCTTGAACTAGGATTCTACTACCGCAAAGGCAAACCTGACCCTGATTAAGGAAACCAGATCTCACTACTCCTTTGACTGTGTTTTCAAGATCGCAATCATCAAAAATTATACTCGCATTTTTACCCCCTAACTCTAAGCTTAATTTTTTGAAAGAACTTGCAGCCGACTTAGCAACTATGGAACCCGTTGAAGTTCCTCCAGTGAATGAAACTAAGGATACATTTTCATGCGAAACTAGTGGTGAACCGGCACCCATTCCATCTCCATGAACCAGATTAACTACTCCTTTCGGTAACCCGATTTCATCTACAGTTTTCATAAGTAAATCTGCAGTTAGGGGTGTCATTTCACTCGGCTTACAAACTACTGTATTCCCCATTCCTATTGCGGGAGCAACTTTCCATGAAAGTAAGTAAAGTGGTAAGTTCCATGGAGTAATTAGAGCCCCTACTCCAACCGGTTTGTATATCACTCTATTAGTGGCATCTTCCATATCAAATATTTCAATATCTAGATTTCTAATCATTTCTGCAAAAAATCTAAAGTTTTTAACTGAACGATAAGCATCTACTTCTCTAGCCAAACTGATTGGTTTTCCAGTATCTTTACTCTCCAATCTCGCAATTTCTTCGTATTTGGTTTCTAATTTGTCTGCTATTTTATCTAGCCAATTTGCCCTATCTATATTTGTTAGTGAAGACCAAGATGGTAAAGCTTTCTTTGCAGCATCAACTGCCATATTTATGTCATTTTGACCTGATTTCGGTACTAATGCAATAACTTCTCCGGTAGCAGGGGAGAAATCTTCTAACCATTCCCCTGTATCTGGTTCAATAAATTTCCCAGATATATAATTCAGGAGATTCAATTCATCATCTCCTGTCATATCCCTTCATTAGAAAATGGGTCTTTTCGTGTCATTGCAGCAGAGTATTCATTCCAGTCTAGGTTAAATCTATCTTGATCAGGGTCCCACTCATCCCAAGTAACTACTTTTTCTAATTTTTCCTGATAACTTTCTGGAACAATTCCTGGTACGATAAATGCTTTTTGTCTATGTAATGGGTAAGGATTTCTAAGTTCAATACCTAATACTCCCATTACAGCTCTTGCCACATACCATGTTGCCTGAGAATTCCATCCATGAGCGATTTTAATTACAATTCCTAAACCCTTTGGCCAATCTGGATGTTCGATTGCCAGGCCTAATAATCCATCTGCTCCTTCCTTAGCAATCAATTTTCCATTTCCTGCTTTCAGGCATGTTGAATCGAGGCGATTGAATCCACCTATTAAATCAGGATTCTTATTCATCGCTTCCCAAATCCAGTCATCATCTTTCTTTGCAACTAGTCCTGCGAACATTACTGCAAGCTCATCAACTGTGTTTGATACAGTAGGCAATCCACAACCATCTTTAGCAACTCTTTTAGGTTCCCAGTCAGGTTTATTCATGTATTCTTTTAGAACATCTAGAAATAATGGGAACCAAGGTGTACTAGGTAGTGTATAACCTGCTCTACTCATCCCCATCTTCCGCATTCCTTTCAATAAAGCAGCATGTTCTCCTGAGCATGTATGAAACCACCTCCTTGGTCTTCTTACCTGTCTTCCAAACTGTATCAGTGGCACGTCTAAGGGGCATTGCATTAATCCCCATTCAGATTCTGTGAGTATAGATTGTGCAGCAGCGACATGTTCAGTGTCTCCATTATGGGATGAGCAAGAAATTGCTTTCTGTTCCCATGTTAATTCGTCTTCTAGGACCTTTGCGAAGGGTTTCATCATCAATGGTTTCATCATAGATCTCCCATAAATAAGTACATTACCGCCAAAAGAGTGTATAATTTCATTTCCATGAGCCCATGCAACAGCACCATGGATTGTATTTTCAGATACATCCATTCTCCTAAAGTCCACTAATGGTTCCCATTCTACGTCTCTACCTGTTGCTATACCTTCATGCATCTCACCAAGAGGGTTTGTTGGAAATAATGTAGATCCGGGTCTACCAGGGGATACTGATGAAGGTCTTGAATTTTTTTCTTCTGCCATTTTATTTCTCTCCGTTAACAATAGGTGCGACTTCATCCATAAAAGCCTTCATATTTCTTTGAACTCTTTCACTATTATGATTAAAGAAATCGAACCAACACATTAATTTATCATTTTTGTCGAATCTTTGAATTATTTGTTGGGCTACTTCTTCTACATTTCCGATTACAGCATTGTCAGACGCTCTTTCGACTTTCGATGGATCTATTGTTCCTTCCAACGCACTCCAGTATGTATTCAATGCGGCTTTTGCTTCTTCTTTAGCAGCAATACTTTGCTCTTCAGATGAAAGTCCATCTTCATTATTGACAAATACCATTATTGTTCTAGGCATCATACTTCTATTCCATTTCCCGCCATCTACATGGTAATTTTCATCCATTCTTTCATGAGTTTCTTCAATTATATGTGGAGGGGTGATACTTAGATTAAACACTTGAACAGGTCTCCACTTATTGACCTCAATCTGTAATTTTGGATCATGACTTCCTAGAACAAGATTTAGTAAATCTCTTCTCCAATTCTGAGGAATTGTCTTTATTTCTTCAAAATCATACCTATGTGGTATTTCGATTTTTTCAGTTACTTCGTTCTGATTACTGAACTCTTTTGCAGCAATTTGAACTTTTTCCCAATCTTCATCTGAACGAAAATTTTCTCTTGTAAGAATAGTATCTCTAATCATATTTGAAGAAATAACTTCACCATTTAATAGTCTTAGAAAAATTTCTGACGCTTCTCCAAATATTTGTCCTCTTAGAGCAGGCCAAGCAGCTTCTTCAACTATATTTCTCGGAATTATTCCGTATGGCCTCGCCATAAATTCAAATCTTCCTGCTGAAAATCCGATATGCAATCTTCTTTCTTCTGTATCATCCATTCCATGTAATGCTAGAAATGCTCCAACACGTTCGGCAATTGCGATAGGTCCTCCAGAAGCTAGAATTGATAAAACTGCACTACCTACTTCCATCTTCTTAGTTCTGGAAAACATTTTTTGAGCAATTTGAAAGAAGTCTGTACAGAGTCCAACTTCTCCTGGGTAATGTGGCACTACTGGAGTATTATTTCTTTTTTGAATTTCAGTTGATAGATGTGCTTGTGCTACCCATCCAACCCCAAATCCTAATTCATCGGCTAATTCAACTTGTTCAAAGAAATTAGAGAACATTTCATTTTCAGAAGGAATATATCCTGATGTATCTGGCGTCTGAGAAATTGAAAAGAATATATCGAATAACATTATTACACACTCAAATTGAACGCATTCTTCCGCCATCTACTGCTAAGCTAATTCCTCTGACAGAGCCGCTACTTGGTAAACAAAGCCATGTAACTGCTGCTCCAGTTTCTAATGGGTCGATTAGTCTCTGAATTGGTACTGAATCCATCCATTTATCTTGAACTGATTGTATTGAGCCTCCAGTCCTATCTGAAATTGATTTGGCAAGTGATCCAAGCCTATCTGTATCTGTAAATCCTGGAAGAATATTATTTATCGTGATGCAAGGGCTCAACTCTCTTGAAAGAGATTTAGCCCATGAACCCATGGCCCCTCTCAGTGTATTTGAGAGTCCAATGTTATCTATTGGCTCTCTTACGGATGTAGAAATAATATTTACAATTCTACCATATCCTTCACTTTCCATAATTGGAGTCAGAATCTGAGTGATAGTATGTGCTGCATGCAGATGTCTTTTGAACGGGGCATCAAAATCATGTATTGTATTCGATAATAATGGTCCACCTGGTGGCCCTCCTGCATTGTTAACTAAAATATGTATATTTTTATTTTCAATTAATTTATTTATTTTCGATTCTAAAGTAGAAGTATCTTCTAAATCAAGTATTAATTTTGAATGTCCACTACCATACATTTCTTCAAGTAAATCATCTAATTTATCCGAAGACCTAGCGCATACAACAACCTTTGCTCCTGCTCTCGCAAGCATTAATGAAGTAGCTCTACCTATACCTTTCGATGCACCACATACAAGTGCATTTTTACCGTTTAGTATTCCGTCTGCATAAGGAAATTCTGAGTCTAATATTTTATCCATTTTTTCACCTAATCAACGTAATGAGCATATGTTTCTTCCTCTAATTTTTGGTATACAACTTGTAATATCTCTTCCGGAGCGTTTCTAAAAGTGGGATGGGAACTATCTCCTTGAGGGCGTTTCATTTCGTCCCACCTCCCCTGTTCATATGAAATCAATGCTTCCTTCATCAAAATTCCTGCTAAAACAAGAGTTTCATAACATAAATCTTCATATTTCATTCCTCTTTTTACAGGAACTTCTCTTCGTAATAGCAATTGCCCAGTATCTACTCCGTTATCACAGAAATGAGTAGATGAACCTATAGGTATGTCATGATATACACTCCAAGCAGGAGACGCAGAGCCTCTACATTCAGGTAATAGTCCTGGATGGCTATTTACTACTCCATATTTTGGATAATCTAATATTTCTCCGCGAATTATTCTTGTACCACCAAAGACTATGATATCTAGATCTAATTCTCTTATATGTGGCATTACTTCTTCTGAATTATGAATAGGCACTTCCACATGT
The DNA here is from genome assembly GCA_002495525.1 of Euryarchaeota archaeon UBA89. Classification (GTDB taxonomy): domain Archaea; phylum Thermoplasmatota; class Poseidoniia; order Poseidoniales; family Thalassarchaeaceae; genus MGIIb-O2. The sequence continues at coordinate 57,937 of DAFS01000037.1, forward strand.
TCAACGTCGATACCTTTCTGTGATAACTTTTCAAGTTGAATTTCAATTCTTTCTGCAATTCGATTTCCCTCTATTCTTTTCAGAAATTTTTCTCTTTCTTCATCTGCAATTGCAGAATCTTCTGTAATGATAATTTTCGGTATAAAATCTTCTGATATTAACTGTTCTAGCATTTCTCTGCCATATGGATGTTCTTTTAGAAGTAGATATGCAAAGTTCGGCTTGGGCATATTTCTCATTCATCGCAGAGGTTTCTGATACCCGTTCTTTTCGGTGTGGATATTTCTAATTTATATCATATAACTTCAAAAATTAGGTAACCAATTCCGACTCCAACTGATATAGAAATTATTACTCCTAATAGTATTACCTTCTTTAGTTTAGAAATTATACCCTTTATAGGAAGTCCGAAACCATCGTCGGATGCATTAATTATATCATAAATCATCTTTAGTTGTGGAAGCATATTAATCTCTTCTTAGTTAGGGTGTTACTCTCGTTCTATCTCTTGGGAATAATACTACTTCACGGACATTTCCTGCTCCGGTAAGAACCATCAATAATCTTGCAACTCCTAATCCCCAACCTGCGTGTGGAGGAGCTCCATAACGAAAACCATCAGTATAGAATGTAAAATCTTCAGGATTGAGATCCATATCTCTGAGGTTCTGTTCAAGTACATCCACTCTGTGCTCTCTTTGTCCTCCGCTAGTCATTTCATCACGTCCATAATTTAAGTCAAAACCTCGACTTAGTTGCCCTCCAGAATCACTTTTCTCTGTTTTATTATGATAAATGTAGAATGGTTTCATCGCCATCGGCCATCTAGGGAGAAAATGAAATCCAGGATATATTGCTGCTATTAAGTCGCAATGATGACTCTCAATATCGTCCCCCCATTCAATATCGCCTCCTCCATTCTTGACAATTTCAATCGCTTCAGAATATGGAATTCTTGGAAACGGTAGTTCAGGAACCTCGACAGTGATTTCTTCTTCACCTTGACTAACTTTGTAGTCATTAATAGCCTGAATTAAATTTTGATCATTTTCAGAAACAGACGACCAGATATGATGAATCATCCTTTCCTGAACTCCCATTACATCATCATCGTTCATCCATGCGCCTTCAATATCAAAAGAAATAAACTCATTCAAATGTCTGTAAGTATCATGTTTTTCAGCTCTAAATGCCGGTCCAATTTCAAAAACTCTTTCCAATCCTCCAAGGACTGCTAATTGTTTGTAAAGTTGTGGTGACTGGCTGAGGAAAGCAGGTGTATCAAAGTACATCATAGGAAATAGATTAGTCCCTCCTTCAGATGCGCTAGCAATAATTTTAGGGCTATTCATTTCCATAAATCCTTCCTTGATTAAGTGCTCTCTACCATACTGTAGAACTTTACTTCTTAATTGGAACATTGCATTTACGTGAGTTCTTCTCAAATCCAAATGCCTATTGTCTAATCTAATATCTAATCCAATTTTGACATCATCAATAATTCCAACTGGTAATGGTGTTGCCGCTTCTGCTAATACCTGCCCTGATGTCACATTAACTTCATATTCCGGTGGGGGTAAAGGTTCTCCTTCTGCTACCTTCGGAGGTCTTTTTTGTGCCACAAGGCCAGTGACTTGAACTGTTGATTCTCTAGTAGAAGATTGAATCAAATCGAAAGTTTCCGAATTCATATTATCCTTTTTCAAAAATGCTTGAATATGTCCTGTTCCATCTCTCAGCATCAGGAAGCAGATAGCACCTCTACCACGTATTGTTTCTGCATATCCTGCTATACTAACCTCTTCACCTACTAATGATTCTCCTTCACTTACAATTTGACCTATCGTATGTGTTCGGTAAGATGTAGGTTCCCATTGGCTACTGTCTCTCATGGTTTGGCGGAGGAATACTTGGTTATGAATCAAATCTATTCTTCTTCCTCAGATGCTAATTTAGTAGCAATCAACAAAAATGCTGTATGGCCCATTGGTTGGTTCCCAGGTCTGACTCCCCCTTTACTCGCTTTACTCCATTTTCTTTCGATAATTTCTCCGGCCCATTCGATATTCATATTTTCATCTTCACAAGCATTCCAAGACTTTTCTAACTGAGATGAGGTAGGGCAATAGCATGCAATTCTTCCACCTACTCGAAGGCAAGGAACCACTGCATTCAATACATTCCAAGGCTCTGCCACATCTATGATGGCGGAATCTATTTCAAAACAAATTTCTCTCACTCGATCAGTTATATTAGATAAATCATCAATAACTAAATGCCAATTAGGAAACTCGGGTAAGAATTCTTGTAACCTATCCATATTTTGTTTTCCGACCAATGCATGTTCCTCTCGAACTTCTACCGAAATCAGTGTTCCGCTATTCCCTAACACATTAGCTATATTCATAGCTAGACCTGCTGAACCATGCCCTCCTTCTAGAACTCGGCTACCTACTCCAATTCCTAGCCAAGAAATTAAGAAACCAGAGTCTTTGATACCAATAGTTTGGGCTCTTCTAACCATATTTCGACGCGCTTCAGGAAGAGATGCTTTGACTATAGTAAGAGATTTTTGCCCTACTTGTATCCTTTCACCTATTGAGTATCCATCTAGTAGTTGTCCTGAATCAAATCTGCCTAGACCTTTTATCTTGACTTCACCCGGTTTTTTTTGTAACAAATATGCTCTGCCATCATCTTCTCTTAGAGCCACCCAATCTAGGTCATTGATTTCAGTCATTGATTCTACGAAAAGGTTCCATGATATCAAGTCATTTGATTGAGAAGTTAGTTTATTTTGATTTATTCTTATAAACAAATCTTAGATAAGATTATACGAAGTTGTACAAGCGTTCATTTAGTGTTGAGGAACGAATTGTACAGTTCTATCTTGGCCCTCGCCATGGTGTCATTAATGGTTATTATGACTTTAGGGGGGCTTTTTGACTCAGATGAGCAAGATTTCTATGAGCTCAACGAACTTGAAAAAGAGGAATTACCACTCTTTGCATCCAGCCCAGGTCATACTGTGTTCGGTGAATATGTAGGCGCCCATTGGTGTGGTCCTTGTATGAGTAGTGCATCCCCTTCTCTCCATAATTTGAAAACATCTAATCCTGAAGATTTCACATATATTTCGTTTTTCGAAGGTTCCGGAACTGGATGGCCTTCTGATTCAATTGGTAGTTCTGGGACAAGAAGAGACCACGTAATGGGTGCATCTAGTGGTTACCCTACATTCTCTTTTGCAGATGAGCAAGCAGGTTCTTGTTACAAAGTAGGCGCTGGTGGAACAAATTACTATGATGCAGATTTCACATCTGGTGGATGTATGGCACCATCTTCTACAGATTTTTCTATGGAACTTTCCACTTCCCTAAATCCTTCAGGAGATACTGTCACCACTGATTTGTCAATTTCATACTTAGGGACCATACCATCAGTTTCAGTGTATGTATATGCAGCCATTACCGAACAATCAGGGGCTGAAAACTATGACGATGGATACAAGCCCCATCATGTTTGGAGATCTTGGTTGTTAGACAGTAGCCAGAGTGGATTTGAACAAGTAGTCCTTTCACCTAGTTCAACTGCTGAACTTTCTTGGGATAAACCTTTGAGCACTGTTAGAGCTGCAGGTGGCAATACTCAATTTGAGAATTTTTGGCCTGTAGTTGCACTAATGGACGGCCCTCACACAACCTACAATAATTTCTATTCTGCTGTTGATTTGGACATGGCTCCCTTAGTTGATATGGGGATATCTGATTTCACTATTCAAGGCGATTCTGGTTTCGTTCAAGGTGATGAAATAGTTTTACAGACTATTATTAGAAATAATGGTGTTGAAACATACTCTGAGGGTGGACAAATCAGTATATACTATCTTGATGGTTCCGAGGAACAGCTAATCTCTAGCACCTCATTGAATAATAATATTGCATCCGGTTCTACTCAAATGTTGACAACTGATTTTGACACTTCCTCGATTGAAATGTCGCCCTCAGGTACCTCAGTATTTAGGGCGAGACTTTCAAATCTGGAAGGCGATAGAATACCGAGTAATAATTATCAAGATGTAGCTGGGCTACATGATTTGCCTCCAGTGCCAATTACCCCTACTTCCGTCTCTTCTCCTAATGTAAATAGAGGCAGTTCCATTCAATTTGAAGTAACTGCAATATCAAATGACTTAGTTGATACGATTGAATCTATGTATCCTACATTGCATTATTCAGAGGCAGGTTCTGGTTCTTGGGATGATACATGGATTGAAGGGCCTGAAATTATTGGAAATGGTGGGAATGCAAGGTACTTATATTCAATAAATACTGAATTAACTTCACAAGTAGGTGACTATGATCTTAGAGTGATGTGGACAGATGCAGGTGGACAAGATAGTGAATGGTTAATTTCAGAGGATGCATTTGTACTTCAAAACGCACTGCCTTCAATTTATTCAAGTAGTGATGATCAATATTCTGGAATGCCTACAGTGAAAGTAGATACTGAAGAAAAGGTTTCCATAATAGGCTTAATCAGTGATGCGGAGACTCCTTTGCAACTTCTAGATATATCAAGTGATGACGGTGAATTCTTGTCATGGGATTCAGTAAACTTAGAATTAACAGTCAAATTTACACAAGTAGTTAGAGATAGTCACGGAAATGCATTGCCACAAGGAATTTACATTAGTGTCAATGACGGAGACGATATTAATTCAGGACTAATTTTATTCAATGTTATAGAAAATGGTGCTCCCCGTTGGTCTCCTATTAATACACAATCATTCAATGAAGGAGGTTATGGGAGTATCACATTTACAAATTATCTTTCAGATACCGATGATGCTGGGAACCCTGTGCCGGTAGCTGAACTTACATTATCAATAATTGATGTATCTGATGAAAATCTAGTTGAAGTGGATTTAAACGGCCATTCCTTATCAGTAGTCTCTTTGAATGAAGATGACTTTGGAATTGTTGATATTGTAATTAGGGCTAGTGATGGTATAAAATTCTCAGATACAGTTGTTACTTTCCATGTCCTCAATGTTAATGATGCACCTAGGATTAATTTAACCGATATAGAACAAATTAATCTTCAAACTGGAGATATTTATTCAATAAATCTACTGGAAAGAATTTCAGATATCGATAATTCGGATGAAGAAATTTGGGTAGTTGTAGAAAATCAAGTTCCAGGAGGAACTCAGTGGAATCCTATAACTGGTGATTTATTCATGTCTTGGCAAGATTCTGGGACTCAGATGGTTATTATCACTGCTGAAGATAGACATGGTTTTTCCTCCTCTTTTGTAATCACTGTTAATGTAGTAGATGATTTACCTTTAATCTGGAAATATGGTTCAATTGGTGACTTTACAATTTCTATCGATACAACTGATTATTACACTAATCCTTCGGTCTCAATTACCAATGTAGGAGTTCTTCAATTATCAGAGATTTCAGTATTTTGGGGTATTTGTAATTCTGTAACTGGGATCTGCCATACTTCTGGAATATCTCACAATCTAGGTCCATTTATCGTGAATCACATTAGCGGTGATGGGTTGGGTGTCGGAGATTACATGACATTCACTGTAAGAGCCGTCGATCAGAATGGGATGGATAGAGTGACAGAAGAAACTTACAAGATTCATGCAACATTGCCTGAGTTAGTTTTCGAAGATGAAAATCCTACTTCAAACGATGCATCATCTAGTTCTACATTGTCTCCATTAATGGTGATAGGAATTTTGAGTTTAGTAGTTCTATCTGTATTGGTAGCATCTCTTTCAACAGTTGCAATTATGAGGAGGAAAAAGAATGATGTCGAAGAATCTCGATATATTTCACAAGCACCATTCGAATTGATGGATGATGTAACTTCTCCAAAGAGTTCGTCAAAGCTACCTCCGCCACCTCCAATGATGCCTAAATTACCTGCCACTGGTCTTCCAGATGGCTGGTCAATGGAACAGTGGTATCACTATGGAGAAGAATATCTCCGACGCCAAAAATGATTTTTTTTGCTAATGCTTCTATGACGCACCTTCAAGAAGGTCAGACTTACAGGACTAATCCCGAGGGAGTCACTTGTCAGACGAAACAGATGAATCATTAGCGAAGGAAAACCCTCTTGAAAGTTGGGAAGATGGCGCTGCCTTCGGCGTCGCACAAGAAAAAGATCCCGTATGTAAAGTACCCGTTGAAGAATGGATTAAGAAAGTCGAAATTACTTCTACTGCAGATGTCCCCATACCTGAAAAATTAGTTGATCAGGTTATTGGACAGGAAGCCGCATCAATAGTTGTCAGAAAGGCTGCAGAGCAGAGAAGACACGTAATCATGGTCGGTGAACCAGGTACTGGAAAGTCAATGTTAGCACGTTCAATGACAGAATTCCTCCCTAAAGAACAACTAGAAGACATTCTAGTCTATCGAAATCAAGATGATGAGAATGAACCTAAGGTTAGAACAGTTCCTGCTGGCAGAGGTTCAAGGATAATTTCTGAGCGCAAAGCTTTGATTAGACAGCAGAGAGAAAGAACGAATCGAACACTCTTATTTATTGTCTTAATAGTTGGTGCTGCTTTAGTTCTAGCAACACTATCTAGTGGAGAAATATTAACGCTAATTTTTGGTTCGTTCTTATTGATATTTGGTTATTTTTTCCTTAGAGGGAGACTTACTGCAGGTGATGAAGGAAATATCCCTAAACTCCTTGTGAAACATGAACGGAATGAAGAACCTCCTTTCATTGATGCTACAGGAACTCTTGCAGGGGCTTTACTGGGTGATGTTAGACATGATCCGTTCCAGTCAGGTGCAGACTTAGCTACACCTGCTCACGAGAGAGTTGAGCCTGGTGCAGTTCACAGAGCAAACAAGGGCGTACTTTACATCGATGAGATTAGAATGCTTAGGATGGAAGAACAGCAAGCATTACTAGTAGCCATGCAAGAAAAGGCGCTTTCAATTTCAGGTCGTTCCGAGCGTTCATCTGGAGCCTTAACTAAATCCGAGCCAGTACCTACTGATTTTATTTTAATTGCTGCAGGAAATCTTGATAGCATACAGAACATGCATCCTGCTCTTAGAAGTAGAATTAGAGGATATGGATATGAAGTGTATGTCAATACTGATATGCCAGATACTGAAAAAAATCGCCGTAGATTAATCCGTTTCGTATCTCAGGAAGTTGTCAATGAAAGAAAGAAAACATCAGGAAAACCGATTCCCCATTTCGATATTGAATCTATTGGACTTATCCTGAAAGAAGCCCAGAGGCGTAGTGGCCGCAGAGGTAGGCTTTCACTAAGATTACGTGAACTCGGGGGTTTAATACGGATTGCAGGTGATTTAGCGGTTGAAGAAAATGCAGAAATTACCAATGCATCGCATATTATTAGAGCCAGAGCAATTGCGAAACCGCTTGAGCAACAAGTTGCAGATAGGTATTTAGAAAGACAAGCAGATTACTCTATGATTGTAAATAAGGGTGAGAGAATAGGAAGAGTAAATGGATTAGCAGTGCTTGGTGCTGATTCAGGACTTTCTGATTATTCAGGAGTAGTACTGCCAGTAGAAGCTATGGTGACAGCAGCACATGGTAGATCCGGTCAAGTGATAGCCACTGGTGGCCTTTCAGACTTGGCTAAAGAATCAGTAACAAATATTAGTGCTGTAGTCAAAAAATTAACTGGAAATGATATCAAAGATTTCGATGTTCATGTTCAATTCCCTGGGACACATAATGTTGATGGAGATAGCGCATCGATAACCATGGCCACTGCTATAATAAGTGCATTTGAAGGGTTACCCATTGAACAGAACCTTGCTATGACAGGTTCTCTATCAATTAGAGGTGAAGTACTCCCTATTGGAGGGGTTTCTGCTAAGATTGAAGCGGCTGCTAAATCAGGTATTGAAACTATTATAATTCCTCGCTCTAATATGCAAGATGTATTAATTGATGAACAATATGAATCTATGGTTACAGTAATTCCGGTCGATTCCCTAGATGAGGTTCTAAAACATGCACTTGTTGGTTCAGAAGATAAAGTTTCATTGGTTGAAAGATTAGCATTGGTTATTGATACTATTTCTAATACTGCCGATACTCAACCGTCAGCCTGAAGTCCCCTCAAAACTAAGTGTTCAACCCGCACGGTGGATTTATGGAAGATAACGGGAGTAAGAGTTCTCCAATGGGAATTTTATTTCTTGTAGTCCTAATTGATATGTTAGGATTCACAATAGTTATCCCATTTCTAACATATTTTGTTCAAGACTTGGCTTCTGCTGAAGGAATTATGGATATTGGAAAGAGAGACTTGTGGGTCGGTGTTGTGATATCTTGTTATTCTCTAGCACAATTTATTTTCACTCCGATTCTTGGTTCACTTAGTGATAATTATGGTAGGCGTCCGATTATTATTCTTGGTTTGATTTCTAATTCAATATTTTTCATTGTGTTTGGTCTTTCACAGAGCCTTACAATGGCACTTGTCGCTCGTTTCTTGGCGGGTGCAGGTAATGGAAATATCGCAGTTGCAAGAGCCTATATCGGGGATATAAGTCAACCTAATGAAATATCTAGGAGAATGGGTCTGATAGGTGCTGCTTTTGGTTTAGGATTCATGATAGGCCCTTTTATTGGAGGTTTGTTGTCCGATCCTGCAACAAGTATCGGAGGTATTTTTGATACATCATTTTGGTCAAAATATCCTTATTTATTGCCATGTATATTTTCAAGTATTCTTTCATTGATTTCTTTATTATTAGCAATAATTTGGCTTCCTGAGAGTCTACCTAAAAAATCTAGAAAAAATCAGTTAGAGTCTCCTTTGAAAGAACTCAGAAGTATTTCCGATAATCTAATCAATGTTTTGAAATTCCCTCAAATCTCTACTTTAATTTTTGCTAATTTCCTGTTTATGTTCGGATTTAGTATGATGCATGGTACTTTCATACTCTTTACGGCTATGGAAATTGAAAATGGCGGACTCGGATTTACAGAAATGCAAAATGGATGGGTTTTTGCTTTTATAGGTGTTATTGGAGTAATTATTCAAGGTGGCCTTATTGGTAAATTAACTGATAGATTTAGTATGAAAAGTTTAATGATATTTGGAACTCTACTTTGTGGTTTAGGAATTGCAAGTTTACCCTATGTTCCTCCAAATACTAGTTGGCTAATTTTCCTTGGAGCGGCAGCATTAGCTATTGGTAATGCACTGTTTTCTCCTACACAATCATCAATGCTCACTTTCGCAACTACCGACTCAGGATATGAGCTGGGTGCAGTGATGGGCGCCCAAGAAGGATATAGTGCATTAGCTAGAATAATTGGACCCCTATTAGCGGCTTATATTTGGTCTGAGACAGTTGAAGGAATTGGTTTATGGACTTACCATACCTGTTTTAGAGTGGCAGGATTGATTTTTATCCTTGCTTTAATTCTGCAAATGAAGATTAAAGTCGATTCACAATTTAAAGGAAGTATGTAAATATGGTAATTCCAGCAGTAATAGCCCATGGAGGAGCTGGCCCGGGTCCCGCTCGTCAAGATAATCTTCAGGTTGCAATAAAGAAAGCTGCTGAAATTCTTATCGCAGGGGGAAGTGCATTAGATGCGGCAGTTCAGGCATGTGTAATGTTAGAAAATGATCCAGTTTTCAATGCTGGAACCGGTAGTGTAATGCGAACAGATGGATCAGTATTGACAGATGCTTCAATACAGACAGGTGATGGTAAAATAGGCTTTGTTATTGCTATGGAGAAAACTCCTAACCCGATTTTAGTTGCTGCAGATTTATTAGATGAAGAAATAAATGGCTTGACATCTGAAGGTGCTAGAATCTGGGCGGATAATAGAGGTCATACTAAGAAAAAAGTTATCGGAGTTTCTCCAAAGGGTCAAATTGGTGATTCAGAAAAGGAAATAACCGGAGATACAGTTGGTGTGATTGCAAGAGATAGAACAGGCATGATTGTCGTCGCTACAAGTACAGGGGGTTGTAGTTTTAGACCGCCAGGGAGAGTTGGAGATGTACCATTACCAGGGTCAGGATTTTGGGCAGAAGAAGGACTAGCAGTTGCAGCCACAGGAATAGGAGAGGCTATTACTAGAGCACTTCTAAGTAACAAGGTGTATGAAAAAATAAAGGATAAAACCTATTCTTTGGAAGAATCTATGAATTGGGGAATTAATACGCTGATATCACCTGAACATTCTGTTGGGCTAATTGCATTAGGTCCTTCTGGGCCGGGTTTAGGTGTTTCTAATACTGATATGCCATGGGCAACATGGGAACAAGAATCAACTGAATAATCATACTAATCTAGGGATGCGCTTAAGGACATGTCATTTGTCGGCGGCTTGGTGGTAATGTGTCAGACATCGAATCCCGCATCCAACAGATTGCATCTGTACTAAGTCAACTTGATGATTCACAAGTCCCTAGGAATATTCGCACAACTACAAAAGAATCAGTTGATAAGTGGCTTTTAAATAAAAATAAAGAAATGGACTTGAGACTTGGAATGACTGCATCAATGCTTGATGACATCTTTAATGATCCAAATCTACCCCTTCACTTTGGTCCACTATGTCTTCAAATTCAGACAGCATTAGAAACTCTTCTTGCAGAAGCTCGTCGCAAATAATTTCTGATTCAATTCAATCTAATATTCGTGATTAGATTTATTTTTAAGATAATCAATCAGGTACTTCGACGTTCTGCGGCTTTAGGCCTTAGATTGGTGTAACCACACTTTCGACAAGCTCTAGGTTTACTTCCGCGATGAGTTGCAGAGCATTTCATGCATATCCATTTTTGGAGAAGACGTGCTTCTGCTACACTGTGACGTTGAGCCATACAGAGTCTCCGAAATGCCTACCCTTCATAATCGCTTTGCTAGGTATTCTAAGTTTTTTCAATCATTTTTTTCAAGATTCTTGGACCGAACTATTCATTCGCCTTCGGCTAAGCCGAGACCTTGTGCCAGCGAATATTGTGTTAGGGGCCCAGTGGGGAGATGAAGGAAAAGGTAAGGCGATTGATCAACTAGCGCCCAACTCTACTTGGGCTGTTAGATTTCAAGGAGGAAACAATGCGGGGCATACAATAGTTTTAGGAGATACAACCTTGAAACTGCATCAAATTCCTTCTGGTGTAACATCAATGGAATGTAACTTAGTGCTTGGAGATGGAATGGTCATAGATCCTTGGGTTCTCGAAGAAGAACTTGATAGATGGTTTTCTCTGACAAAGGAAAGGCCAGAAGGTAAGCGTTTATTCATTAGTGAGAGAGCATCTGTTATCCTACCATTCCATAGGTTATATGATTCAGCTGACAAAGTAGTTGGAACCACAGGTAGAGGAATCGGACCCGCTTATCGCGATAGAATAGAAAGAGTAGGTATTCGTTTTTGTGACATTAATAATGTAATTGCAGATGGTAATAAAATATCTGAAATAGTTACTAGAATGAATAAGCAATTAGATTCAGTCAATGTCTCAGAAAGAATTACTTCTGAATCTTTAATGTCAGACTTGAAATGGATACTAGAAAGATATTCGGATGCAATCAGGCCAACAGGATTAATGATTGATTCTGCACTACAAAATGGTGAAAGGATTCTCCTTGAAGGCGCTCAAGGAGCTATGTTAGACATAGATCAAGGCACGTATCCCTTCGTTACATCTTCAGTAACAAGTCGTGCTAATGCAACTCATGGCGCAGGAATTCATCCGGGCCATATTGAGCAATGTTTCGGTATAACAAAGGCATATACAACAAGAGTTGGAAATGGACCTTTCCCATCCGAATTATCTCTTGATAAAGGGCCTGGTCACCATATGGCGCAAGTAGGTCATGAATTTGGTACTACTACCGGCCGTCCAAGAAGGACTGGATGGTTAGATATGGTGGCTTTGAAAGATGCTCATAGGTTCAATGGATACACTGGATTAGTAGTCACGAAATTGGATGTATTGGGCGGGCTTGATGAAATTAAAATTTGTATCGGTTATGATTTTGACGGTAAGGTGATAAAATATTTCCCAACAACTTCCGAAGAAGTAGCAAGATGCAGGCCGATTTATGAGACTCATGAAGGATTCCCTGCATTATCAGATGATGAATGGATTTCTATGGCAGATAGGTCACGTTCGGAAGGAATTGGTTACAATGCAATGCCAGAAAAGGTCAGACATATTGTAGAAAGAATAGAAGAATTGTCCGGAATTCCAGTTGTTAGTGTGGGGGTTGGTCCTGATAGAAAGGCATCAATTGCAAAGTTAGGAGGTCCATTCGATGTACCTGCTGAAGAGGCAACGTTCTAATTCAGGTGTCTTTTCGAAGTGTCATGGGATTCAAATCCAGGGCTAAGAAGAAACAAGAATTAGCTTCAGCGGCCAAAGGTCCATCCAAAAAAGAGAAAGAAGAATATTCCGGCGAAATTCGTTGTGATGTCGCAGGATGTGGAAAATGGGCAGATAAGAAAATAGGTGGTCGTAAATTAGCATTCGACAGAGCCGCTGATGTTTGGGGCGAAGAAGGCCTTCTAGGAAATTCTAGGAGAGTCACTCTTTGTAAGTCATGTTATCGAGAGTGGAAGAAGGCGAAGAAAGACGACCCTAATGAATGGGGTTAAACTTCTAGTGTTTCTTTTAGTAATGATAAAATGCATTATCTAGTAGCGCCGTAATATGAACCATCCTGTTAACGAACCTATCCTTGGTTATTCTCCGGGTAGCAAAGAGAGAATTGAAATTAAAGCAGAACTTGATAGGCAAATGAGTGAAGTAATAGAAATTCCTTGCATCATAAATGGTAAAGAAGTATTTACAGGAAATATTGCAACTCAGGTAATCCCTCACAACCATAGTCACATTATTGCAAGAGTCCACATGGCTGGTAAAGATGAGATGGAAAATGCTTGCAAGGCAGCAGTTAATGCACAGCAGAATTGGATAGATATCGGTTTAGAATCTAGGTGTGAAATTTTTGAAAAGTGCGCTGATTTGCTAGCGGGAGAATGGAGGATGAGAGTAAATGCCTCTACTATGCTTAATCAATCAAAAACAGTTTTCCAGGCAGAAATAGATTCTGCTTGTGAATTAATTGATTTTTGGCGTTTCAATTGCTTCTATGCAAGAAATTTCCACGATGATTTCCAACCATTAGTATCTCCACCTGGAGTAAAAAATTCTACTGAGATTCGTCCCTTGGAAGGTTTCGTTCTTTCAATAACTCCATTCAATTTCACAAGTATTGCTGCCAATCTCCCTAGTGCACCTGCAATTGTTGGTTGTACATCTGTTTGGAAACCAAGTAGAAATTCGTACTTGTCTAACTATGTTCTTATGCAGTTAATGATGGAAGCCGGATTGCCAGATGGCGTAATAAATTTCTTGCCAGGTTCTGGTGCAGAAATAACAGAGGTTGCTCTTGCAAATCCTGACTTTGCTGGTTTACATTTCACTGGCTCAACTGCAACTTTCCAAGGTCTATGGCAGGAAATTGGTATAGCTTTACCCAATCTCCGTTCATATCCTCGAATTGTTGGTGAAACAGGCGGTAAAGACTTTGTTGTGGCTCATCCTAATTGTAATGAGCGTGGTTTGTTAGTTGCATTATTAAGAGGTTCATTTGAGTTCCAAGGACAGAAGTGTTCTGCAGCTAGTAGAGCATATGTACCTCAATCAGTTTGGTCATCAATTAGTGATGAATTATGTGATGAGATTAGGAAAATAAAGATGGGAGATGCTAAAGATTTCACTAATTTTATGACTGCTGTAATTGATCAAAGATCTTTCGACAAGATTACTGGTTATATTGATAGGGCTAAGGAAGACAAATCATGTGAGGTAATTGTTGGGGGTAATTATGATGATTCAATAGGATGGTTCATTGAACCAACAATTATCGTTACATCAAATCCTAAGTCAGAGACAATGATAGATGAGATATTTGGCCCTGTACTAACCGTCTATGTATATGATGACGATAAGTTCGATGAAGTACTAACTCTATGTGATGAATCTTCTCCATATGCTCTTACTGGGTCAATCTTCGCCAATGATGAATCTGATGTACAGAAAGCATTCAATGCTCTTAGATTTACAGCAGGAAATTTCTACATCAATGATAAACCAACAGGTGCTGTAGTCGCTCAACAACCATTCGGTGGCGCTAGAGCTAGTGGTACCAATGATAAAGCAGGTGGACCATTGAACTTGTTAAGATGGATAAGTCCTCGTTCAGTTAAAAGAACATTCGAACCCCCCCAAGATTGGGATTATCAATTCATGCAATCTGAATAAGTCGGCAATATATTCAATAGCCTAATCTCAGTCCTCTACTTGGGGAGCATCTGCTGAGAGGTTACGTAAGTAACGACCCTTGGACCTGATCTGGGTAATGCCAGCGGAGGAAAAAAATATGTACAATAAAAAAGCAATAACAATATGCCTAATAATGATATGTTCTTTACTAACTGGATGTATAGAAGATAGAGACTCATCTGAGGATGATAAGAACTTAAGCATCGTATCTTATGATGCATTTGGAGTTTCACAAGAACTCCTTGATCAATTTACGAACGAAACCGGAATTAGTGTCGAGATTACTAGAGCCGGAGATGCCGGTGGTGTACTATCTACAGCTATTCAAACCAAAGACTCAGGTCTTTTCGATTTAGCAATAGGAGTTGACAATTCTTATCTCGGTACTGCTTTAGCCGCAGAAATTTTTCAACCTTTAGAGACCGATCGAACGATTTTTTCCTCACGTGCTTTAAGCTCTTATGACGGTAATCTGGCTATCCCATTCGATATCGGTAGTGTGTGTATAAATTATGACTCAAATTATGTTGATGGTGAGAATATTACTATTCCGACATCTTTATGGAATTTCACAGAGCCAGCATGGGAAGGGAAATTTGCAGTTCAAAATCCACGGACAAGTAGTCCCGGTCGTGCCTTTTTCATAGCAACTGTTGATTATTTTTCTAAGGACGAATATAATCAAACAAACTATGAAGATTGGTGGGAGTCTATGAATTCAAATGATGTGATAGTAACTGATGGATGGACAACATCCTATGAAACTCATTATTCTGGGGGGTATGGTCAATGGAGTGACGGTTTCATTGGCGATGCACACGCAGTAGTTTCTTACTGCCATTCTCCGGGAGTAGAAGCTTACTATGGGGGGAATTGGACCACTTCCGTAGCATTGAATATTGAGGGTGCATCTTTTTCACAAATAGAATATGTATCCTTTTTATCTGGTTCTGAAAAGTCCTCATCTGCAAATATCTTTGTTAACTGGTTAGTCTCTGAAGAAATTAATTCTCAGATGTCAACTATTAACTGGATGTATCCTGCAATTGAAGGTGGAGACATCATAGAAGATTCAGGCTATCGTTGGCATTCTGTAGTTCCTACAGATTGTGATATAGAAATTTCTGAGATAGACTCGAATATTTCTCTATGGCTTGATGAATGGGATACCGCAATGGCTTGAGACGTTTTTATGAAAATCCGTTATCTAATAATAACTTCATGGGTTGTTTTAGTAATTTTACCCTTATTACTCGCCTGGAATCAACTTGACTCTGTTGCTGAAAGAAATATTTTCGAGACTATCCTAGATTTTAATAATAAATTTCAGACAAAAGACTCTATTTCTTTTACATTCCTAGTTGCCTTTCTATCTACAATATTGACGATAATTATTGGTTTACCCTTGGCTTGGAATCTTGGTAGATATAACTGGCCATATCATAATCTTCTAAGAAGTATTTTCACGGTCCCTTTTGTAATGCCATCGATTCTGGTTGCAATGGGTTTCTTAGCACTGTTAGATTGGATTAGTATTCTAATTGGGCATAACCATTCTAATGAAACACGTTTTTACACCCTTCTCCTAGCTCATGCTTGGTTTAATTTGGCCCTTTTGATAAGGTTCTGTGAACCTCTTCTTTCAACAATTGATTCGTCTTATGAAGAGGCATGTAGGTTGTTACCTTCTGGTAAGACGAAAATTAGTAGGCTTAGAAATTTCTGGATCCCTTTGATGTGGCCCAATATTGCTGCCTCTTCAGCCCTAGTATTCGTTTTTTCTTTTACGTCATTTGCTCTAGTTAAATTCATTACTCCCTCAGAAAGAAATTTAGAAGTTGTAATGGCAAATCAGTCCGAGTGGGCAGGTCTGCCAATACCTTCACTGAGTCGTGCACCATCTGAGATAGTTCTCGCATCATCTACAATTCAATTGATAACGATAATTCTGGCATTATTAGTCTCGTCATGGTTACAATCCCGGTCGTTAGGACATCATCTTTCTTCTCTTAAAGATGGAAGAATTTCTGTTTCATTCAAATCAGCACGTGGAATATATCTTATTTTAATGATAATTTTCATTATATCTCCAATGCTTTCTCTTATCTCTTCCTCATTTATGGTTAGAGAAAATGATTCGATGATTTTTTCTTTACAAGGTTGGGAATCAGCCTTTGGAGGTAGTCATTCTCCCACAAATGCCTACCAATCTCTCAAATCTTCAGTCGGGTATGCTATTATGACTATTATGCTATCACTTCCTATAGGTTTCCTACTTGCAGATACTATATTCAACCTAGAAAAAACAAATCCTAAATCTGCGACAATTTTAGATGTTCTTGTAATGCTACCTTTAGCATTATCTGCCGTCATGGTCGGTCTTGGTGTTTTACTCGGATTAATGCGTACAGAGCCTGAAATTGCTCGAAGTTGGTGGATTCCTCTTTATGGACATTTGATGTTAACAACTCCTTTCGTAGTCAGAGTACTTTTACCGGCTATGAGAAATCTCAACCCCCATCTAGAAGAAGCGGCAGCATTGCTTGGCGCAAATTATCTAAAACGATTATTTTTCATACGCTTATCCCTGTTAAAACCTTCAATTATAGTTGCCTCTAGTCTAGTATTTGCAATTTCATTGGGTGAATTTGGTGCATCTTGGGTGGTTTTGAGATTTACTGAATACACTACACTTCCTGTGATGATTGGTGATTTACTCAGTCGTCCCGGATACGACCCTATATTGAGACCCGCTGCGAATGCTGCGGGAACAATTTTGTTATTGATTACATTAGTTTTATTCATTAGTGTAGAGCGATTCAGACCAATTGGAAGTGGAGGTGAGTTTTGATGCTATCTTGTGAAAATATTACTAAGTCGTATGATAGTTTGGTGTTATCTAACTTCAACTTAATAGTTGATAGTAATGAAATTGTAGCATTACTTGGTCCATCTGGTTCAGGTAAATCTACTCTTTTGAGAATTATCTGTGGTTTAGAGAAGAGTGATTCAGGAAAGATATTATTCAACGGAGTAGACTTAGAAGAAATGCCTCCTGAAAAAAGAGGTATTGGAATGGTATTCCAAAACCTTGCATTATTCCCTCACCTAAATGTACATGAAAACATTAAATTTGGCTTACCAGTAAATAATTCTATAAATAAAATTTCAGAGATACTTGAGTTAGTAGGCTTGAAAGATTTTGGTTCTAGAAAGATTCAGACTCTTTCAGGTGGCGAATCACAACGTGTGGCTCTAGCACGTTCTTTGATCGCAGAACCTAAAATGATACTTTTGGACGAACCCCTATCCAGTCTTGATTCAAGCATTAAAGAATCATTATCTTTAGAGGTCCGAAAAATGATTAAATCATTATCTATACCTGCTATATATGTGACGCATGATCCTCAAATTGCAGAAAGAATGGCTGATCGAATAGTCTACTTAGATGAAGATAACTCTAATAATTAATCAATTAAACTAAATATAGTTAATATTCCGAAATGTCTCATGGAAGGATTGTCTAAGTTACAAAAACTAACATTTCCTTGGAAAGGATTCTGGAGGAAAACATGGACTCGTAGAGAGATGATAAATGGTAGTTGGTTCCCATTAGAAGTTTTTTTGCTAGGCATTATATTTATTGCAGTGCCATATTTCGGCTCGAATAATATAGCACATTTTTATCTCGAAGATGCATTTTCTGTATTCCCTGAGATTTCTTACGACCGCTCAGTCCCAGTAATTAATTGGATGATTATTCCTTATGCTGCTTTGTACCTATTTTATCCAGCTACTTTGATATTAACCCCTAAAAATGACAAAGGTCGTTTAGAGTTAATTTCAGCAATGCAAATGCTAATTCTAGCCACCCTATTTTGTGTAATGATATTCTTATTATTTCCAGCAGAAGTTGATATGAGAAATCAAATCGATTGGGATTCTATGAATGGAATCGAGACAATTCTCTTTGAGTTTATACATACCTCTGACAAGCCTTGGAATGCGTGGCCAAGTCTCCATATTGTTCATTCATATTGCCTCGCAAGAATGATTACTCATTGGTTAAATCACAACTATTCAGAAACTAAATGGGCGAAACCATTCATGGTACTACTGTGGGTTGAATGGATACTACTATGCATTAGTATACTAACAACCAAACAGCACTATATGTTCGATTTGTTTTCTGGTATGTTTGTAGGATATTTCGCTTGGAGATTTTTCCAACCAACACTCGATAAGATACAATCTAGTGACGTCGATTCCATATTGGAAGAAATCGGTTGGTCTAACTAATTGTAAACAATTGGTAAGAATGCATTAGCTGCATCTTCACAAGAGTTAGCAACATCATCAAGTCTCTGCAATACTCTGTACATATGTACTGCTGCAAGAGGGTCATCAACACCTTCTCTAAATACAAACCCTGCTGCACGACTTTCAACTAAGTCTGCCTCATGTTCTGCAAGGTTTACCTGATGAATCAGTTCTCTTAACTCAATTCTTCCCTTCTTAGTATTTCCAGAAAGTGTTAGATCTCTTAGATGTAAAACTGTATCTTCGTAAAGTGCTGCAGTCTTTTGTACAGCCTCTGCCATCTCGATTACCATTTTTCTTGCCTCTTCATTATTGTAAAGTTCTCTGAAAGATAGTTGTTCTGCAACATTTTGTGCATAATCTGCTATCCTATCTTGCCTTCCAAGCATGTAAAGGAACTCATCGCTGTCTATCAACAGCTTCCAGCCCTTGCTGCTTACTTTCTCTCTCAGTGCATTTTTGATATCATCTGCTTTCAATTCAGCCTCAATTGTAGCATTGATTTCTTCAGATGCATCTTCTCCTGATGCGCTCTTTTTTACAGCGGTCAACATGTGCTCAACAGTTTCCTCTACTGCCTCAGCATGAGTGTGGAATAATTCGAAAACTGTAGGGTCATATTTTCCACCGTCTGCACCAGCATCTGCTAATGCATCTTCTACAAATATTTCATCGCCACTAGTTTTCCAAATGACATATCCTACTAATAAGAATGAGATAGGAAGTACTACAATCAATTTCAATGGATCTGAGCCCATGGCAACATAGAGTGTTACTGCACCAAAACCTGCTGCTGGGAGGCTTGCTACCCATGATGCTGCAATCTTACCAAACACTTTGAAATCCACATTCTTTGCTCCTCCAGCCAAACCGACTCCTACTACCGACCCAACCAGTGTGTGAGTAGTTGATACAGGCACTGCCAGGAATGGCATTGAGAAAATTAGGATTGTAGTTGCTGCCCCAAACTCGGCAGCGAATCCTCTTGTTGGTGTAATATCGGTAATCTTAGTACCTATTGTTTCCATTACTCTCCATCCCCATGTTACTACACCGACAGCAATACCTACGGAACCAAGTAGCACCAACCAAAGTGGAACATCTACCTTAGCTGCTAAATCTCCACCACTAGATAGGATATCGTAAACTGCAGCCATTGGTCCGATTGCATTAGATCTGTCATTAGCTCCATGAGCGAATGCAACATATGCAGCAGTGATTATCTGTAACCAAACGAAAATTTTCTCTACACCTTGGAAGCCTTCTCCTTGCTTCTTGAAATCATAGTCTCTCAGAACATACCAAAGTATCATAGATGCAATACATCCAATGATAAATGCTACAATTAGAGAGTTTATAGGGAACCAAGCATTTTCTGCGAATGGGTCGAAAACTCCATTCTCTTTCACTGGCAACCAGTCGTTCTTATCGTCAATCCATCCTTCTGAAGCTGCTCTTGAGATGAATCCTTTTAGTGCCTTAAATTGTAATGCTAGACCTAATGTGAAGAATGTAGGCAAGGCAAGAATCGGCGCTAACCATCTAGATCTCGCAATCGGATCATCTGCTTCAAGAATACTCGCACGGACAATGAAGAATGTGATGAATGCAAGAATACCACCCATTAGTGGGCTTGCTACCCATGACATGACTACTTTTCTCACAACTTCCCAATCTATTAGTGAAGCATTATGTTGTACTTCCAGAACTAACCCTACACCAACTATTCCACCAATTATTGAATGCGTTGTTGAAACTGGCAGTCCGAAGCGAGTCGCAATTGTCAACCAAACTGCTGCAGCCATCATTGCAGCAATGAATCCGAACATCAAATCATTTGCAAATGCATCTGTGACTAGAGCTTCATCTGCGAGATCGATATTTAGAATGCCCTTTCTGACAGTATCTGTAACTGCATCACCTGCAAAGAAAGCTCCGCAGAATTCGAACACAGCAGCAATAATAACTGCCTGCCTTAATGTTAGCGCACGGGAACCAACTGAAGTCCCCATTGCATTAGCAACATCATTTGCACCTATGTTCCATGCCATGTAGGCACAAACAACAATTGCTAGTATAAGGACGACGGTCATAATCGGTTCCATGTCATTTCCGACTAATACTTGGTTTATGACTTTTAGATTATATAATCTATATAGTTAGTAATAAAAAAGCATTACTGCGCTTCATCTATAATTATATATACTACTATTGGGTCATCATATTATGTATTCAAAGACAGGCACGAGTTCTGAAGTTAGGAAAATTCAACTAACTGGAGGTTCAACATATACAGTTAGTCTTCCTAAAAAATGGATTATAGAGCATGGTTTAGAAGCTAGAGATCAGATTAGGATTGAATGGAGACCCTCAGGAGCCCTTAGAGTAATTGCCGACACATCAAACTTACTTAGAAAAAGGGAAGTAAAGATTGATTGTGAGATTATACCTGATCATATGATTTTTGATCATCTCATTGCTGCATATTTATCTGGTGCTGATAAAATCAAAATATTCTCAAATAATGAATTTTCCCGTATTCAAAGCAAAGTTTTTCGTGATTTTGTTCGTTCTACTCGTGGCCTTGAGATTGCTAATGATCAAGGCAACATGCTCGAAATGATTAGTTTACTAAATCCTTCAGAAATGCCATTAAATTCTAGTATTAACCGGATGTATTTACTTATATCGAAACAAGTAAGAGACTTTTCAGAGGTACTTACCGGTGATAATCTAGAAATTCTTGATGACTCTAGCGAAAGAGAGAATGAAGTAGATGCATTAAGGCTGTTACTTGAGAGGCAAGTAGGTCAAATTCTCGAATCGGCTAGCATAGAAGATTCTCTCGGAACTTCAAGATGGGAGGCGTCCGAATTATGTAAGTTGGTTAGGACATTGGAAAGAATGGGTGATCATAGTTATGCATTATGCGACCTAGCTAAAAATCATGCAATCCCCGAGTCTTTGAGTTTGTCATCAATGCCTGTTTCCTTAATTCCAATTTGGCAACAATCAATGAAATTATTAGTTTCTAATATCAAAAAGAGAGATATTTCTGAAGTACATATTGCAAAATCAAATCTAATCTTAGCTCAAAAAGAACTTATTCAATACGAAGAAGAACTAAGAGCTAGCGATATTGCTATTAAAGATGCTTTATTCTTAGATCGAATATCCGAATCTCTCAGAAGAATATGTGCTTATTCGATTAATATGGCTGAAATTTTAATGAATATACAAACTCATAGAGATTCCGTAGAAGTTCAACTGTAAATCTATCATCTACAGGATAACTTACAAGTAAAGTCTTGAAACAAGTATCATGAAGAAGGGAGCAATCCTAACGATTGCAGTTTCTACTTTCTTGATTATTCTCTCATTTACCATCTTTATAGCTGGAAGTTTGATTTTAGATAGGGACCTATCTGATGAATCAATATTCAGAGGAGATAGTGGCGAGGTATTCGTTCGATATCATGACACATATTCGGTTTATGTCGACGATAATTACAGTTGTTCTGAAACTACAGTGAGTATTCATGATGATGAATGGGAATATTTCTTTGAGGATTGTGATTTTAGTTATGTAGATGGGGATTGGAGATACATTGGTTATCTTAATCCAGATGTATCAAAAAATTTACAGGTAGAATCAAATAATGAAATAATTATTGTAAATGATCTTGCAGATGCAAGTATTATTTTCACCACTTTTTGCTCACTACCAGTTTGTTGTTCAGGTATTATTGGTATTTTTATTGGTATTCTATTACTAACACGCAGAGATAAAAAAAGAAAACAAAAAATTATCTTCCAGTAATTTCTAGAAAACTATTGTTGAAACCATTTCTGGTTCTGTTAGGTAGATAAATAATCCAATTCCTGCAAACATCATCATCCATGAACCAATTGCTTTAATCAATCCTGTAGAGCTTCTTAGATATCCAATCATCGCTTGACGTCCGAAACTGACTAGAGCAGTAACTGCAATCATCAGGAAACTTACAGAGATCATTAAGCCAACAAGTCCGAAGATGAACTCAGTCCTTCCTACTACTGCTAACCATCCAATGAATGGGAAAACTGCAGCCGCTGTACAATCCACAGATGCTGCAGAGTAACCTATCCCCCAGAGGTACATATTTCTTCTAGGCGTGAATACTTCATCGCTGTCTTCATTTGTTTGATACTTATCAATAATGTTCTGTACTTTTGAAAGTAAATGTGATGTCCAACCAAGAAGCATTAGTGCGCCTAAAATAATTAATAGGACGGCGATAGCAATAGCAATTTTATGTAGATAACCAGATAAATTAAAGATTTCAGATAGACCAAAAATGATTATTCCAACTATTGCAAAGAATGTCAATTGCCCTAAGGCAGCATACCCACCAATTGCTAATGGTCCAGGCATATTACCTACAATTTTACCATTATTTCTGAGTTCCTCTTCTCTCATCCCTAAACTTAGAGTGTAAGTAATGTATGAAGGTAAAACCGGGAAAGCACATGGACTAAAGTAGACTAAGAATCCTAGGAATAAACCTATTATGAATACTCCATAAGTTGACCTATCTGTTTTCTCGATTCCAAATCTTAAATCTGATGCGTCTCCATTATTTGCTTTCTCAATAGCATTATCGAAAGATTTCCATCGATCTAAAGGCGTCCCAGTATTTTCTTTTGCAACTACATATCCTTCATGGTCAATTACCAGAGCCAATGGTATTAGTTGAGCAGAGTAATATTCTACAAGGTCACCTCTTGTTCCATTTTCTAGAATGATTGTTTCTGAACCACCATTTGTCACAATCCAATTCATGAATTTATCAGACTCTGAATCACCAAATGTTGAGTTGATCTGTTCGAATGTTTCCAAACTATACCAAGTTGCTACTGAAACAACAATTACGGGATATTCGCCCTCAAGTCCTCTCCAATCATCGATATTTTGTTCTATATGTTCCTGAACATAGTGACAATTAGCACAATCAACTGCCATGAAATCTAAGATTACTACATTCCCTCTTAGTTCGGATAGTTGTAGAGTGCCATTTTCAATATTATGAGAATCATCTATCCCAGTCCTGTTCATAGTTGGTGCTACAAAATCAGGGACAGTTTCAATATCGTCTGAAACACCATATATCGATGATGATAAACCAAAAAGTGACAAAGATGCAAAGCCAATGATACAAAATAGTACTATACCAATTAAGAAAGCTTTCCAAGTCTCTTGCTTTTTGAGAACGCTAAAGTCCAGACTTGCGCTCATAACCTTCCTAGAGCACGTTAGTTTTTCATACCGGCGTATTATAGATTCTAATAATTACAATTTTCAAGCGAAATTCGTAATTGCCTATACTGATAATTCAAGTCCTTTACTACACTCAAGTGAATTATGGCTAAACCGTGGGCACCCAGTCATGTATCAGAAGTTGCTAAAGGCCTGGGGATTGATCACCGGATTAGTGGTGAAGTAAAGGAGAAGTTAGTTGAGATGTTACATCTAAGGCTTAAGCAAATCACTCGAGAAATGGAGGAAGAAACTTTGCTAAATGAGCCGGGTAAGAAAACCCTATCCGATCCAAATAGGACGAGACTCGGATTTAGCCGAACCAGAGGCCTAATGATAGAAGAGATTGAAAATGTAGAATCAGTTAGTTCCGCAGCAGTGGTTAATGCAAATGAGATACTTGAAAACTATCTCAAAAACTCTCTTCTTTCGGCTGCTGAAGAAGCTGATAATGAGAAAGTAGGTACAATAAAAATTAGGCATATGTCCACAAAAACGACTTCTTCGGATAATATTCAACAAACTGAAACATCATTAAATGAAAGTTCTGAAGAAGTTAGTGTCTCTAATGGTCAAAAAATTGAATCATTATCTCCAGTTAACATCAAGAATATCATGAAACAATTATCTGGTAAGAAATTAGATAATGATGCGGTAGAAGAATTACTACTTCTCTACTACGATTATGCTTCTGATTTAGAATATAATCTTCAAAAGAATATTCAACAAGGTGACTTATCTTCGATTAAAAATTTATTAGAGAAATATGAGAAATTGATGATGCTTGGATGGATGAGGAGAATCTTGAAATCAGCATCTGAAAAAGCAGATTATGAGAACTCTAACTCAATCAAGATTGAACATATCGTAGCGATAGATCCTTGGTCTTGAAATCAATTCATGAAATCGTTTTCAAAATGATTATCTAGAAGTTCTAGAACTCCAGATACATTTTCATGGACCTCAAATAATGTATTATCTGCGGTGTAAATTAAGAGTACTTCTCTTTCTCCATCCTCTTCTTTGATAAATTGATATGCACAGATTGATTGTACACGAATTCTTGTAGGTCCTAAGTCAGTCATTGCTTTAATCCACATGCTCATGATTCCAGCGGCGGATTAGTAAAGGTTTTAATCATTTTCATGTAATGAGTTTCTGTTTTACGGTAAAATAATTATTTATTTATCATTATTATTCCCTTTATTCGGTTTATTATTCCTATTATTTCTTCTCTTTTTCTTATGGTTGGGATTAAATTTTTTCCCATCTTTAGAATCATTATTATTGCTACGCTTAGATTTATGAGACCTTTTTCTTTGCCTCTCTGAAGAGCTTCTTGATTTCTGTGGAGGCCCCCTTTG
>DAFS01000024.1 GCA_002495525.1 Euryarchaeota archaeon UBA89
TCGGCAAGTCGTCTAAGGTGAATAATATGGCAGGTGAGCAATCTTTCAAGGCTGTAATCAACGATACTAGGCCGAGTGCAAAAGGTCGTTCGTTCTCAGTAGAAATTACAGGATCAAACTTCAATCATTTCTTAGGTAAGAAAATTGGAGACTCTGTTGAAGGTATGTTTGTAGGAGAAGGTGAAGAGTCACTGAATGGATACAAACTCCAAATCACAGGAGGTTCTGATAAAACAGGTCGCCCTATGCGTTCTGAACTAGAAGGCGGTAATGTGAAGTCTGTTCTAATTACTGCAGGAACTGGTTACAAAGGTAAGCGCTATGTAAAGAAAAACTCTAAAATTTATCGTTATAAGTATGATGGATTACGTCGTCGTAGAAATCTAAGAGGGAACACAATTAGTACAGATACTAGGCAACTTAACCTTAAGGTTATTGAGTATGGAAAAAAATCTCTAGGTTCTATCCTTGGCGATGAAGAGGAGTGAATCGTAGGGGATGATGCTTCTGGCTGAAAGTAAAGGGCAGCCAGAGGTAAATATCGGTATGGTCGGACACGTCGACCATGGTAAGACAACTTTGACAAAGGCTCTATCTGGAACTTGGACAGATACTCATTCTGAAGAAAGAAAAAGAGGGATAAGCATCAAACTTGGATATGCTGACACCACATTTTATTGTACAGAAGATGGTGATTATTATGCCAAGGGAAAGCATCCGGAAGGGAAAAAAGACTCAAAAAAAGAATTATTGAGAGTTGTTTCCTTTGTTGATGCCCCAGGACACGAAACTCTGATGGCAGTTATGATATCAGGTGCATCGATAATGGATGGTGCATTATTATTAATTTCTGCAACTGAGAAATGCCCTCAACCACAAACTAGAGAACATTTGGCTGCTTTAGAGATTGCTGGAATTAAAAATATCGTCATTGTGCAGAATAAAATTGATTTGGTTTCTAAAGAAAGAGCTATAGAATCTTTTGATGAAATTAGAGAATTTGTTAATGGTACATTAGCTGAAAATGCACCGGTAATTCCTATTTCTGCACAACAAGACGTAAATCTTGATGTTTTAATCCAAGCAATCGAACATACAATCCCTACGCCTGACAGAACAAAAGAAGATACAGGATTAATGTATGTAGCAAGATCTTTTGATACAAATCGACCTGGTGCCCGTCCAAACGACCTTTCAGGAGGAATAATTGGTGGTAGCATCGTTGAAGGATCTTTTTCAGTTGGTGACAAAATTACCATTGCACCAGGAAGAAGAATCAAGGTAGGAAATAAAACTCGTTGGGAACCCTTAGAGACACATATCGAGAGTATTAAAGGTGGCGGATTGAATCTAGAAACTGCTAATGCTGGCGGGTTATGTGGGATTGCAACTCCGTTAGATCCTGTTACCACTAAGGCTGATGAGTTGTCAGGTCAAGTAATGGCAAAACAAGGAGAATTACCTCCGATTTGGGAAACTCTAGAACTAGATTTAGAACTATTAGAAAAAATGGTAGCAGGGGTAGATGGGGATTCAGATTCTGTTCGGCCATTATCTATGAATGAAATGTTAATGATTAATTCTGCAACTGCTACTTCAGTTGGAACAGTTACAAAAAAAGGTAAAATTTCTAAAATTTCTCTTAGACTACCAATTTGTGCCAAAGTTGGTAGTAGAATCACACTATCAAGAAGGGTTGGTTCTAGATGGCGTCTGATAGGCCATGGGACAATTGTGGGGTGAATCAACTTGGACTGCGTCCTAATAGACGCTTGTGGGTGGGCTGCATTAGTTGATGCTGAACTTAATATAGATATTTCAATGAGTAAGATTATTGGGAAACCGAAATATCTGTTGTTGGAAAAGGTAGAACAAGAATTAGTATCATTATCGAAACAAAGAAGGGGACTTTTATTGGATCTTTTAGATAAGAAATCAGAATTAATCACAGCACCTGAAGGATTAAGACATACTGACCAAATGTTACTGGAATTATCTAGAGAGAATGGATGGCCAGTTTTGACAGTAGATAGAAAATTGAAAGAGAGGTTAATTAATACCGGTGGTTCATATATTGAAGTTACTTCAAAAAATGTATTGAGATTAATACAGAATTAAGGTAAAGTAAACAATCTATCGTCACCATGTCCATCTAGTAAGCCAATTCTAACTGCAGCATCGATCCATGCATGAGCATAGTTTATAGCACCAAAGGCACGAACCAAATCTCCATTATTCATGAAGTAAAGAGCATCTTTTTGATAATCATCACACATTTTGAGCATCTCTTCAAGTCTTTTTTTATCCACATCATTACTAGTAATTGGAGTGGCTTTTATCCTTGCTTCTTTAGTTAAATCAAGATATTTCTGAACTTTTTCCTCAGAAACTACACTTCCATTATCTGACATAATTACCCCTCAAAATTCATTTGCAGCAGCTTCGCTTAATTTGAATAAGCGAGTTCTCCCTTGCTTTCTAACCGACAACATTCCTGACTTCTGAAGACTATTGTATAATTGAGATAGACGAGGACGCCCCACTTCTAATCTAGCCTGTAGTTCATCGTCTGATGGTGAGATTTCCCTTAATGATGCAACTTCTAATATCATTCTTTCTGCATCTGAAAGAGAATAGAATCGGTCTACATCCAATTTTTTATCTTGTTCCCAAATTGGCGAGAATCTTGAGTTTTTAGAGAGATTCTTATTGGGAAATGTTGTCTTAGTTTCTTGCTGAAATATAGGTGTTGATTCTACTAAATCAACAGATTTGTGAAGTTCTGGTTCTTGTAAAATCGGTTCTTCAATTACAGGTTCCTCAAATATAGATTCCTCAATAAAAGATTCTTCGATTTCGGATTCAATTTTTGGAACTGTAGACTGGTAAGATGGTTCGACAGTCCATTCTGCTCCTTCATCACTAATAATGTGCTCATAATCAGTCGACTGGATATTCGTATCAACTTTTGCTTCGGTAACGGTTGGAAAATCATTTTTGAAATTATTATTAATTTCAAAAGTTTCACGACTAACATAATTATCTAGAGTTGATTGTGATGGTTCAGCATCTGCATAAGTTATTGGAACACTTGATTTGGGACTTGCTTCTATGCCAGAAGAGGTTTTTTTGGCTCTCTTACTCAAGAAACCAAATTTCTTATTTTTTGTACTGGGTACAACTAATGATGCTCTCTCCGGTGGTTCAGTACCAGGAGACATAAATAATTCAGTCTCATTTTTTACTATATCATTTTGAGAATTAATTTCTTCTGGTGTAAAGATTTCTTCATCAACTAAACCTTCATCATCTATTTCAGGGAAATTATCATCCCATAATGAAGTATCTTCATTAGTTAGTTCAATATTATCTTCAGATAAATTCTCCGAAGAGGTCAAAGATTCTTCATCACTAAAATCCCATAAGTCTGATGGTTCATCATCAATAAAATCATCATCTTCATAGTCAATTTCTGTATTTTCTGAAATATAGGTTTCAGGTTCAGAATGATAATCCTCTCTAGAATCCTTAGTGTCAACATAATTACTCTCAACTACTACAGGTTTCTTTTTCACCTGAGAAGATACCAGATTTTCCAATGTCCCTTGATATCCAAGATCTCTTTTTTCATCAACTAAACACTTCAATATTCTTATTACGTCTCTTGGGTTACCTCCAGTTCGCTCAAATATTGAGTTAAGAATCACCGAATTAATCATCCATTTTTCTTTTGATTTAAGCCTCATTCGATTATTTATCATTTCTTGGATATTACTTTTTGTAAAGTTCTTTAGTCGGTCTGGTTCATCAAAAAGATTTCTTAATTCGTCATCGAGTTGTAAAAATTGTGATTCAGTCAAACTTACTATTACCATAGCCCGAAGTCTAGAAAGAATCGGACAAATTCTGGACAAGAAGGAATTTATTTCAATTATTTGAGGAGGGTAATCTAAAGCAATAATAGGCAAAGGGCCTTTATCTTCATCGAACAATGAAATTAACTTTTGAGATAATTGGTTCATTGTCGTTATAGATTGGAAAGAAGAAAAATGAGTTAATATTTCGTGTAATACTAACTTTTCTTGTTCGCCCTCTTCCGATAGAAACTGCCCGATATATTGCTTAGGAGTTTGGGATGAAATCGCATTAATCATTGACGTTCTACCCGAACCTGATTCTCCTACTAGTAGAATCATTCTAGGAGAGCCAGAATGAATATGCTCCCTCCATCGGCGAAGTATTTCTTTACGTCCAACTAAATCTTGAGCTCTTGATGATTCAATCGGTCGATTGTCAAAAGGATTACCACGTACTGCGGGTAAGTCGATCATACTGACTCCACTGTCGTACATATCTCTCGGTAAGTGTACTAGTTCATAATATTCACGTTTAATTACGCATTAAATTAACCATATTAACGCTTTTAATAAAAAACTAAATTGAAAAACTATTAAAAAATGATTTAAAGGTGTTTTTTAATAATTATATTAACGCTTTTCTAACGCTTTTTGAACGCGTTAACAAAGCGTTAACAACAGAATTAACGCTTATTTAGAACAGAAATCTAGGTAAATTCCATTTTTTGAACTGACAAAATAGGAATTAATAAAACAAATTAGACATACATCAACAATACTTCTCAACTAAGATAATCGATATATTCAAGCATTTAAAAGCAAAGAGATTACAAACGTTATGTCTTGGCAAAGAATGGTGAATACATGCCAGTAGATAACAGTCGGTTGAAAGGATTTTACAAACTATCAGTACCTGAGAGGAGAGAGAAACTCGCACAACTTGCGGGTCTAAGTCCTGAACAAGTAAATGCTTGGGCAGATTCAGAACTATCAGAAGATACAGCAGATCGAATGATTGAAAATGTTGTAGGCAGATATTCTCTACCGGTTGGAGTAGCTACTAATTTCATAATTGATGGAGAACATTATCTGATACCTTTTGTAGTTGAAGAAGCAAGTGTTGTAGCAGCAGCATCCAATATGGCGAAGAGGTGTCAATCGAAAGGAGGATTTACATCTAACAATACAGACCCTATCATGATAGGGCAGATTCAAATCGTGAATTGTGAAGATCCTGAAGCCTCCAAAAAATCTATTCTCTCCGCCAAAGATGAGTTAATTCAGTTATGTAATGATGTAGACCCAATCTTGGTTAAATTTGGAGGAGGTTGTAAAGATGTCGAAGTTAGAATTATTGAAACTATGTCCGGACCTATGGTTATTGTCCATATATTAGTAGATTGTAGAGACGCTATGGGTGCTAACGCCGTAAATACAATGGCTGAAACTATCGCACCTAGAATAGAAACATTATCAGGAGGCACAGTTATTCTAAGAATTATTAGTAATCTTGCAATACATAGATTGGCCAGAGTTAGTGCTACATTCACTCCTGAAGAGATGTCAGATAGTGGAGATAAAAACCAAGGCTCAGAGGTTATTGATGGAGTGATACAAGCATATCATTTTGCGGCTGCAGATCCTTTCAGAGCTACTACACACAATAAAGGGATAATGAATGCCATCTCACCTATAGCAATAGCGTGTGGGCAAGATTGGAGAGCAATCGAATCAGGGGCACACTCTTATTGTGCACATGAAAAACAGTATACTTCTATGACACATTGGGAAAAGGATGCTGATGGGAATCTAGTTGGCAGTATAGAATGTCCAATGGCTGTAGGATTAGTTGGTGGAGCTGTAAGGATACATCCTGGTGCTCAAACCAACGTTGCACTCTTAGGAATACACAGTGCTGATGATTTAGCTAAAGTAATGGCCGCTGCAGGTATGGCACAGAATTTAGGCGCACTTAGA
Organism: Euryarchaeota archaeon UBA89; assembly: GCA_002495525.1. Lineage (GTDB taxonomy): Archaea > Thermoplasmatota > Poseidoniia > Poseidoniales > Thalassarchaeaceae > MGIIb-O2. Next base: position 5,835 of record DAFS01000024.1, read on the forward strand.
GCATTGGCAACAGTGGGAATACAAGCAGGACACATGAAACTACATTTGAAGAATATGATTAGCTCTGCGGGGGCGAACGATGAAGAAATAGAACAAGTAGCTATTATAGTCAAAGAAAGCGGTGACAGGATAACTATGGCTGCTGTAGAGGCTGCTTTGGACACTATTAGAAATGGATAAATTATTCTTCAGAATTATTAATTTCGTCTTCGCCGATGAACTCAGTAATTGACATTTGCTCATCTGGAGCCAAAGAGGCTGCTAATTGAGCACTTGTAAGTCCAGCCTTGGCTGCTTCAGAACGAAACCATGTGCGAACTGCGCGATAATCAACTTCGGGACAACCGAAATACTCCGCGAATCTCCTAGTTGTAGTTAGACGCCTTGTCAAACCATCTCTACGTCTATCAATAAGACCTAAATTCGCTAAATCTCTAACATGGTCATAAGCTCTTTGACCTAGCATTTCAACTAATTGGGACTGAGCCATGGGCTGGTGATATGCAATTAATGCAGCTGCAGGAAGAAGTCTTTGAGGAGTATCAGGGCGGAATGATTCAGGCAAGAAGGGAGAAAGATTTGGACGTACTTCAAAAATCCAACGCCCCGAAACTTCGGTTAATTGCAATGCAGAATCTTGCCTTCTTTTAATTCTAGACTGTAATTCATCTAAAGAGGATTTAACCTCATCAATTGATTTATCTACTGTTTTAGAAAGCTCATCGGTAGACATTGAACGACCTGAAGTAAACATTATCGCTTCAAGAATTACTGAAAGACTTATTTCATTCATTGAAGATAATTCCTCCTGGAAGTTCAGATTTAGGATTTATCCTATCTGTTAAAGTTGAAAAATCATCATCATCTAAGTGAAGATTCTTTAGAGATATATTTCCATCGCTATCTTGTGAAACCTCAGCATAACCTCTGTGTGTTAGGAATAATGATGAAATTAATGCTGTGACTTGTGCCTCTGATTCTGCTTCATCTTTACTAATCCCTGACTTCAGAGAATCTTCTTTGAGAATATTTACTATTTCACTGAGATCTGTTGATTCGTCATTAGAAATTGTGCGACTTCGCAAGGCATTCCAAGTTCTTTCGAGATCATTCTCAAGATTTTCAACATGTAAACTACCTCCAAACCTAGCTCTTGCTTTCTCATTAGCTTCACGACGTTCTTTAGCGATTTGTTCCCTCATTCTTTGCTCTTCTGAAAGTCTACCTGCAGCTTGTAGACCCATGAGAAGTTCCCCTAAAGTAACAGGTCGCCCTTCTTCACGGTGAATTCTTCCTTCAAACATACTTGGTAGTACTTCATCCGCTGCACCTGTAAGTACCCCTACTGAGAAATTATAATCTTCATCCGAAAAATCACTTTCCCAGGTGTCTTCAAAATCCCAGGTATCTTCTATTTCTTCATCTATAAGTGACCTCTCTTGTCTCTCAATCAATGTACTTGCCTGACCTCTTAGTATTGACCATGCCATACGAACTAAACGTCCACACGTAGGTAAATCGATATTTTCAGAATTATTTATTCTCTCTGAAAATAGTTCTAAGAATACCGACAAATCGACATCCCATGGGTCTAAATCGCTATTATGAAATAATTGGAATACCAATGCTACTGAACGATCAAAAGGGTCAATCAAAAATTGATGTTCGGCTTCTTCAACTTTCGATAATTCGACCAATCTATCAAGGTATCTATTAGTATCAAGATCTGCATCGCCTCCAAGTAATCGAGAAACTATATCATCTCTCATTGTAGAACCATCGAAAACTGACAACAAACCACCTCACTCTACTTCTACTTCTGATGATTCAACCTCTTCTGTATCCTCACTTAAATTCTCATCAGTGATGGCTTTTTGAACGATATTAGCCTCAGCAATATCTTCACTCCAGTCTTCTGTCCTTTCCCTTAATGCTTCTAGATTCTTATTTTCAATATCTGATGATTGAATCTCAGGACCTTCCAATTCATTTTCTAAATCAATACCCGCCCTACCTGCAAGTCCTCCAAGTGATTTAGGTGCACCAAGCGGCTCGGGTACTCTAGGCATTTTATTTGGATCAGGTAAAACTAATTCTGAGCGTTCTTCATCAGATTGTTTCCTAGCTGCTTCTTCTTTTTCTATATCCTCGCTCATTTGTAATGCTGCAGCGCGGTCGAAATCAGTGATTCTGCGACTACATCCATCACCTGCATGAGTAATACCAATATGGTGATTTGCTAGATTTAAGCTGACTTTTCTAAGTGTCACCATAATGAATTGAGCTCTTTGTGAACGCATTAAACAAAGTGTAGCTATTAACTCTGAATTAAATGGATCTAAGTTTTGGTCTACCTCATCGAAATAATAGAATGGGCTAGGTTCATAATCTTGGATGGCGAATATCAAAGCAAGAGCAGCCATAGACTTCTCTCCACCTGAAAGAAGGTTTCTTCTAGTTTTACTATTCTTCCCAGGAGGTACACAATCCATCTCTAAGCCGCCTTCAAATGGATTTTTCTTATTTTCTAATCTTAAACTACCAATTCCTCCCGGTTGTAATCTTTGGTATACTCTGCTGAAATTCTTATTTACATGATCAAATACTAGCAATAGTCTCTTCTTTCTTTCAGATTCAAGTTTTTCTGCAATACCTACCAGATCATCTCGGCGCTGCCTAAGAATTTTACCATCATCTACAAGTCCTGCTATACGTTCAACAGCGATATCGTATTGTTCTATTGCTAACATATTCACATCACCGAGATAACCGAGGCGCCTTTCAAGTCCCTGCACTACTTTTTGCGCCTCGGCTACGGTGGGTAATTGGATATCAGTTGATGGAATTTCAATATTTTCAGCAGCTAATTCGGCAACGATTTCATTGACAGCAGCTATCTTCTGATTAATCTGAATATTCAAATCCTCTATTCTGGAATTGAATGTTTGACGATTTTGTGATCTAGTCTCCAGAGAGGCCCTCAGGCTGGCTCTTTCTTCGACAATTGTTTCTCTTCTTTGAGTAAGAATTTGTTGTTCTTCATTAAATTGTGAGGCCTGTCCCTTAAGGTCAATTAGTAATTCTCTAGAGTTTTGTATAGATCCTTCAAGTTTGGTTACCTCTTTCTCTGCTTCATTAATTGAGTTTTGTTTAGAGCTTATTTGCCTTTCTAGATCAGACAGTCTATCTGAAAGAATCTTTAATCTTTCATTAGCACTAATTATAGATGATTCTGATTGTAACTTAGTTCTCTCTGCTTCCGTCCTAGTTTTTTCAGCATTACGAAGAATTTGAGAAAGATGATCAGGTGTATGGCTTTGCAATGCTTCCGCTGCATTTACTCTAGATTCTAGTGCTTGAAGATGGGTTTCGTTGGCCTTATCGGCATGAGATCTAGCTGAATGCGAAAAACTCTCAGAGTTAGAAAGTTCTTTTCGTGCAGCCAAAACTTTGTTTCCAATGTCTTCTACATCTTTCTGAGCTCTGGAAAGGTCAGATTTCCATTCTCTTATTTTTACAGATTGGTCACTACCATCTAATCCATGAATTTGGTCTCTTAAGTCTTGTTGATTAGTTCTTAGCTCTCTCAATGCTGCTTCAACTGTGGAATATATCAGATTTGCTTCTTCCAAAGCTCTTTCTAATTTTTCAGTACCTAACTGCCCAGGGTTGCCCCCGCCGAAACTTGCCCTTGAGGAACCTACTGGAGAACCCCCCGTCATTGCTCCTGAACCTTCTATTATATCCCCCTTCAAAGTGACCATTCTTGCGCCACCCATGTTTTTCCTAGCTATATCCATAGATTGGACAATCAAGGTATTCCTCGAGGCATATCTTACAGCGATATCTATATCTAAATCATATTCAAGTAAGTCATGGGCGAAACCCAGAACTCCAGGATTTCTAGATACAATCAGCGTACGGCCTTGAGGTCTTGAAACACTTAATTTGTTTAATGGGAGGAAAGTAGCACGGCCACCTCCATTCATTCTTAGCCACTTTATGCACTCTGCTGCAACCTCATCATTAGTTACAACTATACTTCTAAGCCCGTTTCCTAACGCTATAGCTAGTGCATCTTCATGAATTGATTCTTTAGGTGAGCACAACTCACCCAATGTACCAAGAATTCCTTTTATTTCGCCACTCTGCCTTAATTTAGAAAGTGCAGCGATTGTTATTGCGGATCCTGGCCTGTTAGCTTTGGCTTCTTGCCGCGCTCTAGCTTTAGCCAAAGCCAATTCAGCATCTCTTGCCTTAATCTCCGACCTATCCCTATCTTCTCTTAAACCGATTTCTTGTTTTGTTAATCTTTGTAACTCATTTGCTAAATGCGTTCGATCGATATTACCATCGCCATTTTGGATATCTTCACCCAATAACTCCAAATCGTCCCTAGTTAGGGTTGCTTGTTCATATTCTTCTTCTAAATCGGCTAGTTTCTCTGATGAAATTTGAGTATTTTGTTCAGCCCTATCAGATTCTAATTTCGCTGTAGAATAATCTTGATGAGCTTGAGTGACTAGTTCGGTAGCTTGGCCCAAAGCACGATTTAAATCGCGACCAAGACGATCTCCAGATTGGATGGCATCTCTGGCTTGAGTTTCATCAACTGCAGCGCTAGCCAAATCTTTTTCAGAGTTTGATAAATTGATTTGTGCATTCTCAAGTTCTTGGTTTACACTATCGTAAGAATCTTTTACTCGAAGGTGATCTTCGCGAATTATTTCAATTTCGTTATTGGTCGATTCAATGATTTTATATTGATCACCGATTCTGTCGGAATTGGTTTCAGTATCGATTTCATGCTTACGAATTGTTTCAAATAATTCTTTGGCATCCCCACTCATAATTTCATCTAAATCATCTCCAATTTGGACTAATTCCTCATCATATTTACCTAACTCAATATTTCCTTCCCTGATTTGGACATTCAGGTCGTCGATTTGTCTGCTATAATTAGAACGTTCATCGCCTAGTAGACTGACTTCGTCTAATCGATTCCTATGTCTTGATTGTTGTAAAATCATTTTATTCGCATCTAATTCTTCTTTTAGATCTTTGAACTTCAATGCTTGTTGCCTCTCTTTTTCGAGTCCTTTTAAGCGATTTTTCTGTTCTTCTTCGAAAAGATCTATGGTCTCAATATTATTTTCAACGACTTTTCTTTGATTATTAGCACGTCGAATCTCATCGTCGTATGCAGTAACTCCTGCGACCTCCTCCAGAACTCCTCTCCTTTTGTGAGGAGTCATCGTCGCTAAAGTAGTGACGTCTCCTTGTAGTACAATATTATATCCATCTCCATGTAATCCTGCTTCAGCCAAAACTCTCCTCATTTCTGTGGCAGTGGAAGGATTGCCATTGATATAATATGAAGAAATAGTATCATTTTTACGGTTTAAACGTACTGAACGCGTGAATGAAACCTCTTCGGTTTCAATTCTCAATCTACGTCTACCATCTGGCTCAGGTTCATTCTTGAAAACTAGTGTGGCAGACATATTTCTAGCGGCTTTACCTTTTCCGCCACCATTGTAAATTAACTCAGAAACATTTGAGGCTCTTAGAGACTTAGTAGATTTAGGGCCAAGAACAAATTGTATAGCATCGCCACAATTAGACTTCCCAGAACCATTTGGGCCGGTGATTGCGGTAAACCCTTCCTCGAATGGAATCACAATTTCGCCACCGAAAGATTTGAAATTTTCCAGTTCAATTCTTACAAGATGCATCCCATCACCATATAATATCAGCAATTTATCGCCGACATCATTCATTGGCTGCCGCATTTTACTCTATGAACATTGAGGAGGACTCGGGCGCTATGACCCGAAAAAACAACCTCTTTTTCAAAGCCAAAAATCGTTTCCCATAAGCGAAGATTCATTGACAACTATGCCATGGAAGTGATATGTACGAAGGTGGCGATGAGGAATTGATGCCAAATGTCGATATCGCAGTAATTGGTTCTGGGATTGCAGGTTTATTTTTAGCAAATCGTTGTGCGGAAAAAGGCCTGAATGTAGCTTTAATAACGAAAAAGAGTATTTCAACATCGAATACAAACTGGGCACAAGGTGGAATTGCGGGCGTACTAGATTCAAATGATGAAAATGCCATAGAGGCACATGTGCAGGATACGTTGTCTTCAGGCGCAGGATTGTGTGACGAGAAAGTTGTACGATCAGTAGTCTTAGAGGCTGCTGATAGAATAAGAGATTTAGAAAATCATGGAGTACGTTTTGATAAGAATCAAGATGGAGAATATGATAAAGCTAGAGAAGGAGGGCATTCTGATAGAAGAATTTTGCACTCAAAGGATGCAACAGGGGCAGAAATTGAGAGAGCGCTTTCTAAATCAGCTTCCAAAGAAATGGATAAAAATTTTAAGATATATGAGAATTGGATGGCTGTAGATTTGATACAAAGAGAATATGGTAATCCAAAAAAAGGAGTTGTTGGCCTGTGGTGCTTATCACCATCTGGTATTGTCCATACTTTACCCGCAAAGGCGATAATTTTAGCTACGGGAGGCGTTGGTTTTCTGTATTCTTCCACAACTAATCCATCAATTGCAACTGGGGATGGAGTAGCCATGGCATTTCGTGCGGGTGCAGATATCAAGGATATTGAATTCATACAATTTCATCCCACATCCTTGGCAAATGATGACTCAAGGCCATTCTTAATAACTGAAGCAATGAGAGGGAGGGGAGCTGTTCTAATGATGGAAAGTGATTATCAAAAATGGAAATTATCAGAAAATCAATCGCCAGAAGAATTTTCATTTATGTGGAAATATTGCGATAAGGGATCCCTAGGTACAAGAGATGTGGTCGCTAGAGCAATCGATTCAGAACTTAAAAGAACAGGAGATAGGAATGCTCTCCTGATAACTGAACACCTCAAAAGAGATGAATTAGTCGAAGAATTTCCTAATATAGATGAGAAATTATCTTCTTATGGTATAAAACTGGGAATTGACCCAATACCAATAATTCCTGCTGCACACTATATGGTTGGAGGAATTGATGTCGATAGCTCAGGTAAGGCGAAATTAGAAGGCTGTACAGTGCCCGGATTATACGCTATAGGAGAAGTTGCTAGAACAGGCTTACATGGAGCCAATCGTCTTGCATCAAATAGTCTACTTGAGGCAGTTGTCTATTCTGAAAGGGCCGCCAGAGATTTGATTGGAAAATCAATAAATGGAGAACTACAAGAATTACCTACTAATTTGCCATATTGGCGTGCTGAAAACTTGGAAGTATTGGTTGAACATGCACCACTTCGTGCAGATTTACATGCCCTAAGGTCAACAATGACAATGGACGTAGGGATTGTAAAAAATAGTAAAAGACTGAGAAGAGCGAAGAGACGAGTAATACATCTAGAAGGAGAAGTAAAAAGAATTTGGGAATCTTGTAAACCTACACAAGATTTGGTAGAGTTAAGAAATCTAATTGAAGTGGCAAAGCTCGTTGTCGATGCATCAATAGAAAGGAAGCAAAACGTAGGACTACACTACAATCAAGATTTAGAAAATTAATCTAAACTCGAAGATTTTTCGATTCCTTTTACCAAACCGTGTAAAATAGCATTACAAGGAGTAGGTATACCTTCTGCCTCACCACGTATTACTACAGCACCGCATAAAGAATCAATCTCTGTTTCTCTACCTGCCATAATATCCTGAAGCATAGAACATCTATTTTTTGGAGAAATAGAGACCACTTCTCTGAGATAACTTTCCAATTCAATGTCTCCTAGATCAACTCCACTGGCGCGAGCTACAATTGCGGCCTCTCGCATTGCCTGCATTGCCTGTTGCCAAAGAGATTTTACCTCTAAAAGCGCTCCATTCCTGACCCCAGCAATAGAACAAACAGGATTAATTGCTACATTGATAAGAAGTTTTTTCCATAAAATCTGTTGAATATTGTCTGATTTTGAAGCATTTAATTCAGCATCATTAAGCACATCTAATATAGAATCGGTATATTTATGACCTCTCTCATCTAGTGGTCCAAAGATAATTTTTCCTCTTCCAACCCAATGCACTTCACCTTCACTATTACGCCAAGCCGCATGAGTAATTGAACCAACGATTACTCTATCTCTACCTACTTTATGTGCTAACAACTCTGCATTACCTAGACCATTCTGGATTGTTAGAACACAACCATTTTCACTTACTAACTCTGATGCTAGTTGCGATAAAGATTGATTATCCACCGTTTTCCCACAGACTATTGCGATATCACAAGTATTTCGAATTTGTTCAGGTATTCGGCTAGAATTACTGTCAACAATTAAGTATCTTTCACTAGGGACTACCTCAATACTCCCTTCGGGAGAATGTAATACTAGTCCTAATTCGGAAAGGTTGACTGAAGTATTTCCTCTAGATACACAAACGATTTCAACATCCGTATCTGCCAGTGCTCCAAGAATGATGCCTCCGATTGAACCAACGCCGATAATGGCTATCCTCAATTTAGACAGCCTCCAATAGGGCACTTAGAAACAAAATTTAGTACTAAACCATCAACATCTTGAGAAATCCAGAATACTCTCCAAATTCCATTACTTTCATCGTTAAGAGAAATGTTAACTATTACGCTACCATTAGCAGGAATATGATTAGGGAATGAAAGATTTAATGAATTATCACTTTGTAAATTAGAGGAAATATCTACGTTTAAAGATAGGTTTTTGGATTCTTTTGAATGAATTGTAAAATTAGAAAATGGCAAACTGGAGTCACTTAATGGATAATTATCAATATAAATTCCAAGTCCTTGTTTCAGCATAAAGGCTCTAGAAATATGATCTGCACAGTTCACCAACCAACCCTCATTAGGAACTAACAGATTTTTACCGCTATTATTTCCCTCATAAAATAATGGAGATCCATGAATCAATGTTAAGTTCTCTTCAGAACCTATATCGATTTTTGGAAAATCAACATTGAACGGACATACGGGTGAAATATTATTCTCAGAGTAGATTGTCCCATTAAACATCATATCAAGACTGATTCCAAAATTAGGATTCAAAAAAATACTGGTGAATGAGTTATTTATAGGCAAATACCAATCGACGATATTACCATTATCCAGTTGAAAATCTATTTCAGGAGCCATCTTATATCCATAAATCCCATTTTCACCCATTGCTAAGGATTCCCAACCTCCTCTTTCAGCGATTAGACAAATCTCATGTGAACCTTCTTCCGATAAATTTCCTGAAGTTTCAAAAGACCAAAATGGATTTGTTTTTATAGATAGAATCCCAGTTTGGTTATTCACTACCTCTACAGTATTACAAATCTTATCGTTACTTGAAACTTCTACTCTTTCCCAAGTAGGATTTGGAGAAGTCATATTACTATAGGCAATAGAAAGGACATGCTCAAATAATTCTCCCTCTGATTCAATGATGAATCTTAACTGAACAGGAGTTTTTCTTTCAGGATAGTTATCTTTAATCGAGAATTTAAATTCATATACATTATTTTGATTAATGTTTTCAAAACTACATTCCATTTCGTTATCGAAACAATCAGAATTAATAATCCATCTATCGGATTCACCATCGACCAGAACTTTAATATCTCCAGAAACTGATAAAAGCCCAGATGTCTTTAATTCGAGAGATTTTTCAATATTATCCCAAGAATCACTTGAAAATTCTATTTCCCATTCAGAGATATCCAAACCACTATCCCAATCGTCGATATCTTCTACGGGACTTAAACCGGGAAATCCTAATAAGAGAATTACAACCGAAATTGTCATCAATAAATTCTTGGAATTTCTATCTAATTCTGAAGACTCATCAACTATTAATGCAACAGGGATATGATCACTACTAAACCTTCTCCAAGATGCTAAAGAGGCTAGAATTAGCCATGGCCAAAACGTGGTTGAAAGGAATACTAAGCACATTAAAGTTAATGTCAGTAAGAAAATAGAAGTCGTATTCGTGCTTTTATCGAGATTCTTAGAACCAATAATTGAATGTAAAATTCTATCTCCAGGAAATCCAGGTATTGGTAAAATCAAAATCCAGCCAATCGTGGATAGACCAAAACCTGCTAAAGCAATTGGGTGTATCCATTGAAGCCTGATAGAAACATCATCACCTAGGAAAAGATTAGATAATAACTCGACAATGAAATTAGCTTGTAAAACTAGAGGATCTGAAAGAGACTCTGGGGGATTTGCAGAAGTAATACTTAGGCCGATTATAGAAAGTATTGAGCCAAAAAGAACAAGCACTACTATTGAAGATAATTCAATTAAACCTAGAGATCTTCTATTAGGATAAGTGATAGTATCAACTCTTTTCTGGCCGAAAACACCAACAATTCCAAATGGCCAAAAAGGAGAAATCAAGGGGAATGCTATGGGAACAAGATTTCCTACATCAACTCTGAAAAGGGAAGCAACATACTTCCTAATGAAATGAGCTGAAAGCATAGTGAAGAATACTGGAATGCTGAAATATTTCAATGATTCTAGGAAAAATTCGAAATTAAATATTGATTCACTATTTTCAAACTGCGAAATCCAATAGCAACCCGCCAGTGTTGTAAAAATGAACATAGTGAACCAAATCAATGATTGTTGCCAAAAAGGAACATTGACTGGATCTACCGGATAACGAATAATTGAGAGGATAGGAGGGTTGCCTTCGTCCAATAACCCTATCAAACTTAATGACTTCAAGTGAGTATTCAGTTCAACGAGGTTAGTACTAATTTCTTCCCCCTCACGAGAATTTATTTCCCAAGAAATATCACTTAATCCCGACTGATTACCGATTACAAAATAGCGGCTACAAATTTCTTCTAGAAGTTCTCTTTGACTCCAAGTTTCGGTATCAATAACTATTGATTCAGCATTTGACATAGTCACACCTCCATCTCGACATACATCGAACATAGAGCATCCCCTATCAAACCGTGTGTGAGACTATGAAGAAAATCAAATAACAAAATCATTTATTCTTGAATCTCTTAAGTCGGAAAGTTTCTTCTCTTTCCATTTCTTCAAGCCTAAGTTGAATGAATGATTGAGCCTCTTTCATCTCAGGAATAACAACGAATTCGAGGGCATTCACTCTTCTCTTAGTTGCTTCAATTTCTTCTAATAGTTTCTTCAGTGTTGCTTCCATTTCGGCAGCCTTAACGATTTTTGCGATTAAAATAGAATACGAATCCGCAGATTCATCGATGTAAGGAGAACCTCCGATAATTCCTGTAGGTCTGGTTTCAACGGTTGTTGTTAGGTTAGTTCCATCCACTTTAGGCACAACAACACCCATGATATTCCTTCTAGAAACAGTCACTTCAGGACCAGATGTCGCTGCTATGGCTGCACTCTTAACGGCTAAACCTCCTTCAATAGAAGATGCTAATGCTATAGATTTCAAAGCATCTCTATACGTTCCTACGAGTTCCTCTCTAGCGGCTATCATTTCAGCTAGCAATGTTCGGAACTCGAAGAATAGACCATCTCTCTTCATCTTCAGAAGATTATATCCACTAGAAGTCTGTTTGATTCTACGTTTTAGATTGATTAATTCGGAACGGGTTGGTTTGATGTCTAATGCCATCTATCTCATCTCCTTAATTACTCTCAGTCATTCTTTTTTATCTGTAGGATGGTATTTATCAATCCATTTCTGATCTAAACGTACTAAATACTTAGTATCAATATTTGAAAGAAGTTCCCAAGCATAATCTAGAGTTCCTTCACCAATAGATCTATCTTCATCACGGCTTTGCCTCAAGAACTGATTTTCAAAAATATCTGCAAACTTAAGTAACTGTAAATCTCTCTCATTGAGAGCATCTTCACCTACAATTGCAACTAATCCTCTCAACTCTCTTCCTTGAGCATATGCAGCATACAACTGGTCAGAAACTGACTTATGATCTTCACGAGTCTTACCATCTCCTATTCCTGCATTCATTAGTCTAGATAGAGAAGGAAGAACATTAATCGGTGGGTATATTCCTTTCTGATGAAGTTCACGAGAAATAACAATCTGGCCTTCAGTAATATATCCTGATAGATCAGGGATTGGATGCGTGATATCGTCGCCAGGCATTGTCAGAATTGGGAACTGTGTGATTGAACCTTTCTTGCCCTTAACTAACCCTGCACGTTCATACAACATTGCTAAGTCAGTGTACATGTAACCAGGATAACCACGACGACCAGGTACTTCTTCACGAGCTGCTCCAATTTGACGTAATGATTCACAATAGTTGGTCATATCAGTGTAAATAACTAATACGTGATAATCGTGTTCAAAGGCTAAATATTCAGCAGCAGTTAAAGCTAGTCTAGGTGTAATTAACCTTTCAACAGCTGGGTCATCTGCAAGATTTACGAAAAGACAAGCATTCTCTAGAGCACCGGTTCTTTCTAAGTCATGTACGAAGAAATTATATTCTTCAGCAGTTATTCCCATTGCACAGAAAACTACCACGAAATCATCATCGCTACCAACTAACTTTGCTTGCCTAGCTATTTGTAGAGCAATGTCATTGTGAGGTAAACCTGATGCACTAAAAATCGGTAATTTTTGTCCTCTAACCAAAGAAGTACATGCATCAATTGCTGAAATTCCAGTCTGAATAAAAGATGATGGACTTTGCCTTGAATATGGATTAATTGCAGCACCAATGATATCTGCCATTTCATCTGCAACAATAGCGGGTCCTCCATCTCTAGGTCGACCGGCCCCATCGAGGATTCTTCCAATCATATCTGTACTAACAGGTAATTTGAATACATCTCCAAGAAACTTAATTCCTGTCTGCTTATCTATGGATGCTGTTCCTTCGAACACTTGGACGATAACTTGATCATCGGATGTATCAAGAACTTGTCCGTTCTTCATGGTACCATCAGTTAGTCGTAATTCTACGATTTCTCCAAAAGCTACAGGTTCCGTTTTATTTAGGAACACAAGAGGTCCCTTTACATCTGTGATTGTTCTATATTCTTTTCCAGTCATTTATATCACCTCTAATTAGCCTCCATAGTATCAGCTATTTGTTTGTTCATAGCCTCTAACATCTGATCGATCTTATCTTCATAACCCGATTCGAATCTTCCTCTCATCAAGTCTGTACGAGCTGGGACATTCACTACATCTTCTAATGCTGCGCCTCCAGCAATAGCCTTCTTTGATTCTTCTTGGAAAGATAAGATTGCCTTAGCCATATTATACTGTAGTTTTAAGTCACTGTATGTATCTACATCATGGAAAGCATTTTGCTGTAGGAAAAACTCTCGAATCATTCGAGCCACTTCTAGAGTGAGTTGTTGGTCAACAGGTAACGCGTCAGAACCAACCAACTGAACAATCTCTTGTAGTTCTGCTTCGACCTGTAGAAGAGCACTAATTTCAGTTCTAATTTCTGGGAAGTCACTCTTTATGTTGTCTCTATACCATTGATCCAATGATGGTGGGTACAAAGAATAAGAGTTCAACCAATTAATTGCAGGGAAATGCCTTTGACGAGCAAGTCCGGCATCTAAGCCCCAGAATACCTTAACGATACGTAAAGTACCTTGGCTAACTGGTTCAGAAATATCTCCACCAGGAGGTGAAACTGCACCGATTACCGATACTGAGCCATCACCACCTGCTAAGGTTTCTACACGTCCAGCCCTTTCATAGAACTCTGCTAGACGACTCGATAGGTATGCAGGATATCCTTCTTCACCCGGCATTTCTTCAAGCCTTGAGGAAATTTCTCTCATTGCTTCTGCCCAGCGACTTGTTGAATCAGCCATTAAAGCGACGTCATAGCCCATGTCTCTAAAATACTCAGCTATTGTAATTCCTGTGTATACTGAAGCCTCTCTAGCAGCTACAGGCATATTAGATGTGTTAGCAATCATTGTAGTTCTATTCATCAAAGCTTCACCTGTCTTGGGATCCATAAGATGAGGGAACTCATCAAGAACTTCTGTCATCTCATTACCACGTTCACCACATCCGATGTAAACAACAATATCTGCATCTGACCATTTCGCTAATTGCTGCTGTGTAACGGTCTTACCTGAACCAAATGGACCGGGAATTCCTGCAGTTCCACCCTTGGCTAGTGGAAAAAGAAAATCGAGAATTCTTTGACCAGTTTGCAGAGGTACCTCTGGAGCGTGTTTCTTTGTAAAAGGGCGAGGAGTTCTGACTGGCCACTTTTGCATCATTTGAATTTCTGTCCCATCTTCTAAAGTACAAACATTTTGGGTAACATTAAATTTACCAGAATTAATGCTCTTGATTACACCAGAAGTTCCCGGTGGAACCATGACTCTGTGTTCAATTGTTTTAGTTTCCTGAACGGTACCGAGGACATCTCCTGAAGATACTGAATCACCCGCCTTTGCAGTTGCATTAAAATCCCATATCTTCTCTAAATCAAGACCATCTGCATCTACACCTCTTTTGATGAAAACACCCATGGTTTTCTCAAGTTCAGGTAGAGGTCTTTGAATTCCATCATAGATTTTTGTCAATAGACCTGGACCTAGTTGAACTGACAAAGTTTGACCTGTCCTAATGACTGGTTCACCGGGTCTGACTCCAGAGGTTTCCTCGTATACCTGTATAACTGATTGTTCGCCGTGTAATTCAATGACTTCACCCATCAAACCTTCATCACCTACGCGTACAACTTCATACATTCTTGGCGAAATGCCTACGGCGGTTACAACTGGTCCAGAGATGCGATAAATCACTCCATTTTCTTCACTCATTTTTAATTCACTTCCTTTATTTTGTCTAGGATTTACTTCCACAAATCGACTCCTAGTGCCGACTTGATGGACTCTCTGAGGGTATTATCCTCTTCGGTCCCAATGCCCAATACAGTGGGCGTGATGCTTTCGGAGAGTTGCACTCGCAATCTTTCCGGTAACTGTAATAAATCAGAGTTATCAATTACAACAACTCCTACTTCTTTTTCATTTAATAAAGACTTCATTGTTGAAATCAATTCATCTAAATTAGCAGGGTTATGTAATCTCAAAACACCTGCAAGTTGGAAACCAAGGGTAAAATCAAGGGAACCGACTACTGCTATTTCCATTCTATCTACCTCAAAAATCCATATGCGCTTCTAATACCTCTGATGTGAGGCCAATCGTCTTACCACGCACTAAAAGACGAAGATTCTGTATTTCGAGGACTTTACGCTCGATGTAATAAATCACTGGGAAAACTGAAACAGGATTCAGATAAGAAAAACTTCTCAATAAATCGTGTCTTTTATGATTCAGAAGCGTAGCAATTGGATCTAGAGAACCTAATGCATCTGATTTTTCAATTGCTTCATCAAATCCTATTTCATCAAATGCATTGCTACGTCTTAGAGCTTCTAATATTTCTTTAGTTGAACTAGCCTGAGATACTTGTGACATTACTGATTGTGAAAGTCGACCACCGGGAATCACCATCTGTAAACGTTTTTCGGTGGAAATATTTTGACGTAATTCACGGAATTGATTAATAATATTCCTATGGTCAATCTCAGTTCTGATATATTTAACTAAATGAGCATTGGAATCCCTACCTCTGGATACTTTTAGAGCATGATTGTAATAATTTCTATCTAAGGCATCTTCCATCTCTTCAAGTGTTGCGGCAGAATCATCTAGTTTTGCTAACTCTTTACCCCAAGGAGTTCCGGCCATTGAACTGGCGGCCTCATGTAAAGTTTCAGTAGTTCTAACGATATCTAACCAAACAGCATTCATGGGGTTTTCAGAAGGCAAAATTTGAGATTCTATTAACTCATCAGAACAGCCTCCGTTGACCGCTCTGAGTACTGTTTTAGCTTTTTCATAAGCAAATCTTTCGACATAAATTGCTACTATCGACTTTA
>DAFS01000058.1 GCA_002495525.1 Euryarchaeota archaeon UBA89
ATGGTCATCGTCACCGTGGTCATCAGATACCATACCAAGAGTTGTGCTCTCGAACGGTCCATCATTCATTAATTCGCACAAATCAGATATTAGCATAGATTCGTAAGCAAGATTGCTTGCACCTGTTGGCATAGCATGAGTCATGTATGAAGGAGGTGCATCATCACCTAAGGATGAAAGAGTTGATTCAACCCATGGTTCTAGATTCAATCCATGGTAGAAGAAAATGTCCGCCTCTTGAAGGCGTATTAAGTCAGCAGCAGATGGTTCGTAATCATGAACTGGAATGTTATCTTGACTCATGTATTCAATAGTGACACTATCTCCAGCCACAGCGGATACTAATTCACCCACGTGATATGTTGATACCATTACAGTACCGTAATTTAATAATTCATCTAAATTATCATCAGATGTATCTGTTGTTTCGTCATCGGTTAAGCATCCTGCAAGACTAGATAAAATTAATATTAGGCTTACAGATATGGCTCTCACTGCATTATTCATAGCGCTGCGCCCACTATTATATATATAAAAAATATTAATAAATACTCTCAGAGAAATTATTATTAATGAAATATTGGCACCGCAACATATGAGTCAAATAATCACATTTAGCGCTGATAAGAGATTTGCAAATGATTTAGAAAGTATAATCAAGAAGTCTGGTTATCAAAATAGAAGTAGGTTTCTTCGTGATGCAGCACTCTATTATTCAGAAATTAAACAGAGAGGTGAATTGAAATCAATGAAAGATGATGAAGTTCTTGAGGGCCATTTGATAGTGTACTATCAACATGATCATGGTGTTGAAAATAGATTAATGGATATTAGACATAACCAAGGATTGGAAATTAGTTCATGTAGTCATAGTTGTCTTAAGCATAGTCATACCTGTGTAGACATTTTACAAGGTAAAGGTACAGCTTTAGAATTTCGAAAAATTATAGAAAAATTACAAAATACCCCCAATGTCAATAAAATTAGTTTTAATTCTGCTCCAATGAGAGATGAAGGCTGCTGCTAAGTATTATCTTCTCTAATTACAGCAATAATATCTTTAATATTTATTCGACCAAAATTGTGACTATCTTCTGAAGCATTAGGATCTGGGTTATCACCGACTAAAAATACCTCTCCATCCTCTATTGCAGAAATCCGTTTAATCAAATTAAAATCCTTCTTAAAAGGATGTTTGAATAGTACTATCTGATTATGTTTAATCAAATTCAAATCAATTATTACGAATCGGACTATGTCACCGTCTTTGAGAGTAGGCCACATAGAATTGCCGTTCACTTTGACATCTATGAAGCGCGAATCCATGGTACTTCACGGCCTTTCGCGGCCCAGAACATATTGTGAATTGCTTCAACAGCATCCATCAATTCTTGTGCATGCTGCTCGGAAACTTCAACCTTACAAGCAGAACAAAGTTTAGCCGCTTGCCAGAAAGTATCGTGAAGGTCTGGAATAGATTCTAAGTGCTGAGGTTTGAAGAAATCTGTCCAAAGAACCAATAATTCATCTTTACATTTCTGTGCTTCTTCTTCCTTGATTGCAGCATATCTTGACATTGTATTAATGTAAGATGCGGAATTACTACCTGAGTCACCATGATTACTTTCTAAAGTGTTCATTTTCTTTGTCATTGATTGTACTGCCTCTGCGGCTACACGTGCGCTTGCCGGATCATATACCCCACATGGACCATCACAATGTGCATGTCCATCAATTAACAAAATTTCATTATTATCTAAGTCAGTTTCTTTCATACTATCTTACCTCTGACTTAGCGCATCGGGTGACTTATTATGAATACTGAGGTTAATGAGTTACATTAGTAATATTGATTGAGTAAGTTATACTAGAAGTGTTATGGGGAGAGTAGCAGTAACTGATGGGATGGATGAAAAAGCCATTGAAATGATAACTGATAATGGACATGAAGTCGTTGTTAAACACTATACTGTGGAAGAATTACTTTCAGGAATTTTAGCCGATTTTGATGCAGTGGTAGTTAGAAGTGCAACTAAATTGACTAGAGATGTGATCAACTCTTCTGTAAATCAACAATCTAGATTAAAATTTATTGGAAGAGCAGGAGTTGGTGTTGATAATATCGATATTGAGGCTGCGACAGAAAAAAATATTGTAGTATGTAATACTCCAAGAGCATCAACCAAAAGTGTGGTTGAAATGACAATCGCTCATCTCTTGGCATCTTGCAGAAATATCACTACTGCTGATAGGAAATTGAGAGAGGGTATTTGGGCAAAAAAAGAATTAGTAGGTACGGAATTATCTGGTAAATCTTTAGGACTTATAGGATATGGTAGAATAGCACAAGGAGTTGGTAATATTGCTAAAGCATTTGGAATGGATTTACATGCATATGACCCATATGTCCCTAAAGAAATTGCAAAGAAAAATAACTGTAGACTGCATGATGACGTAGATAGCATATTTCGAATGTGCACACATGTTTCTATTCATTGCAACCTCACAGAGGAAACTTATCACCTAGTTAATTCTTCAAGAATTAATCAGATGCCACGAAAAGGAGATGATGGTATTGATTGTGGAAACCATCTGATAAATTGTGCAAGAGGAGGTATTGTTGATGAGGCTGCAGCTCTAGAAGCATTAGAAAGTGGACAATTATCTAGTGTTGCTTTAGATGTATTTGAAAGTGAACCAGCAACGAATAATCCACTGTTTGCTCATGATAATTTCCATGGAACCCCACATATTGGTGCTGCAACAAAAGAGGCGCAGGCAAGGATAGGAATTGAAATGGCATCATTAATTATTGAAACTTTGAATGGTGAAAAGCCAAAAACTAGTTTGAATTAAGTATTCTGTGCATTCTAATCAGTGAATCGGAAAGTATTACCAATTCTTCAGGGATTTTGACATCAGAGATTTCAGTGTTCAATGAAATACCATTATCTTTCTTTATCTTCCAAACTTCAGAGTTAAACTCAATTACATGATTTGTTAATTTCAAAAGTTCATATTTACTAGCAATAATATCAGGGAATTCTCTGACATCAACAGAGCTTTTGGCATAAAGTATGGTTGAGAGATAGTGGGTAAAAAATGGGCAAATAGGACTTAGTGAGGTCAAAATATCTCTCACAATTCTGTGCAATGTCCAAGCCGCTGCTTCATCCCCGTCATAAAGTCTCGATTTCACCATTTCTAGCCAGTGACTTGGGAAAACTCCTGTACTAAAATTCTTTATTGATTGAGACGCATTATAGATATCTACTTTAGACCAAGATTCCTCAACTTTAATCATCATTTGGCTAAATTCTGAAAGAATCCACTCGTCTTCGATCTCTAAATTATTTGGTTTCGAATTAAGATTAGAGGGGACTTCAAATTGGCTCGCAAATCTAGCAACATTGAATATTTTGGTAAGGACTCCAAAGTATTTAGCCTCAATTTCTTCGGGATTAATATGGAAATCATCACCTACTTGAGCATCACATGCTTTCCATAGACGGAAACATTCGCTACCAATTTTATTCGCTTTAAGGTGAATCTGTTTTCCATCAGTACCCTTAATTTTCCATGAACCAGTTCTTCCTCCTGAACCACATTCAAGTACGGAATTAGCATCAATACCATTGCCTAAAGATTTAGACATCTTTCGCCCCCATGGGTCCATACCCAAACCGTCGATCCAAACATTTGCAAAACCAGGTTTATCTAATAGCAAAGTACTTTTTAGTAAAGTGTAGTATAACCAAGTTCTAACAATTTCCTTACCTTGAGGACGTAAAGCGGTAGGGAAAGCCCGATTAAATAAATCTTGATTTTTACCATAACCTGATACGAATAAATTTGAATTAGAAGAATCCATCCATGTATCAAATACTTTTTCTTCTCCAGTTAATACTCCAAGTTGACCTTTCATTTCTTCGTATTTCCCCAAAGTTTCTTTGGTCTCTCTATCTAATACCTCAGAGCCCTCAGGAGGAGAATCTCTCCACGGTTGAACATAAACACCAGATGGAGGTACTACAACTTTTGATTCGTCCTCGGTATACCAAATCGGAACCTCAGTATGATACCATCTTCTTCGTGAGATTGGCCAATCGATAGATATGTTTTGCATCCAATCATCAAGGAATTGCTTATTCCTAGGTGGTATGAAATTGATATCTGAAACTAACTCATTCATACGTTCTAAAGTATGTGTTTGTCGAACGTACCATTCTTTGAGCAATATTATCTCAACTGGATTATTTCCTCTTTCACTAACTGGAATCTCTTGTTCATGATCTTTAATTGAAGATAATTTATTTTCTTGTTCTAAAATTTCTATTGCTTTTTTCCTAGCCTCAATTACTGCTAAACCAGATAGGGGGCCTGAAATCTCAGTCATTTCTCCATCGAGGTTAATAGCCACAAATGGTTCTAAACCAAACTCTCTGAATACTGAAACATCATTTTGATCACCGAAGGAACATACCATTAATACACCAGAACCAAATTCCATTTTTACAGAATGGTGAGACGAGATTAATACTTTTTTACTACGTCCATTGACTGCTAAAGGTAAACGTATCTCTTTACCAATCAAATGTGTATATCGGCTGTCTTCTGGATGTACCAAGACTATCCCACATGCACAAATTAACTCTGGCCTCGTAGTTGTAATGATAACTTGGTCTCCATCTTCGGTTTCCCAAATTACATCACAAAGTTTTGTAGAACGAGATATCCTTTGAACCTCGGCATCTGCAATTGTGGTGCCTTCTACGGGGTCATAGATATTCGGCCTTAAGTCTTCAACAATATTCCCCTGCTTGAATAAATCAACAAATATGGATTGGGAAACTGACCTATATTCAGGAGAGTCTGTCAAGTATTCATTTTCAAATGAACAAGATAACCCTACTCTGCAAGCCGTTTCTCTCATAGCTTGTGTATATTCTTCGATAGTATCTCTACAAATATCAATAAAATCACCTCGATTAAAAGTTCTCATTTTCTTACCAGTTTTCTTCTCAACAGTGAATTCAATGTTTATTCCATTACGGTCTACTCCCCATGGGAAATATACTTCCTTACCCAAAAGTCTCTGGCTACGAGCAATGACGTCGATCATGCTGTATTGGGCAACTGCTCCAATATGCCAAGTACCACTAGGATATGGTGGAGGAGTATCAATCACAAATATTTCTTTTTTAGAATCAGGATTGAATGAATACCTGTTATTATAGCTCTCACCATAATGTTCTTCTTGAATTCTTTTCTCAAGATCAATGGACCATCTTTTATCAGTAATTTTTGGTTTACCCATGACTATCCCCCAGACCTTATGCTATGACCCCGTAGTAACTTATTCTTGACTATTGCCAATCCAAAGGCATAATGTAAATCAACTTTGGAAGGTTACAGAGGCGTTGGGTTGAAGTCCCTTCCTTACCTACGGCTATTCAGAGAGGTAGTGCTATGACCATGCGAGGAAGTGAAAAAAATACTAATTCCTCTGAAAAAAAATCATACAAGGAACGTATACAGAATATTGATACAAATAGTTTGAAAGATACTATTATTCAGTCTCCTAATAAATTAAGGAGATCTTTATCCGGATTAACGGCTACACAGGCACTTGTTAAATTTCCAGTGATTATAATTGTTTTCTGCTTGGTATTTACTGGTTACTTCACATTACACTCCGGTGCTTTAGATTGTAGGAAAGACTTCCAACCTGGTTTTTGTAATGAAGAATCCTCAATGAACGTAAATGGTGATTTAGAGGTTTACTTACCTGATGGTTCATTAGTCTCAGTCTTGATTGAGGAAGTAGAAGAAGATTGGACTACAAATGTGATGATCATTTATGTAGAATCGGATGATTATAACGTCACAAATATTCCAATTCTGAAACAAATTGATGCTATGGAAAGCGCTATGAATTCAAATAGGAATGATGGTGGGGAATTCGACCAAATCATATATGTTTTATCTATATCTGCTGTAATAAAAGAAGTAAATTCTAGTGCAGTTAGGGTTGCTAAAGCGTTTGCTTCAGGTGTGGCTGCGTCTACAGGGCAAGAAGGCTTTTCAGAGCAAATTAATGAGACCATAGATTCTCAAAAAGATATCTTAGGAAATTATGCAATACCTGATGAGCAACAAAGAGTTGACCAAATTCTTGGAGAGATGCCTAAAAATGCATTAGATAAACTTGTAAGAGATGTTGGTAGACCAGATGCTGATCAGAATCTAGACAATGATACAGGTATAGCAAGATGGAATAGAGCTGTAATTATTATGGGTATCTCAAGTGATGCAGATGTTGCAGAGATGATAGCGAAAACTCAGAGTGAAATAGACAAATTGAGCAGTGTGGACAGTAATGGAGACGGACAGACCGATTGGGATTTTTGGAATCTTGAGATGACACTTACTGGTCCCGCTCCTATCACAAATGCAGTCACTGAAGAATCATTTAGCCTATTCTGGGACGTATTTCCAGTTGGTGTTGTTTTAGTAGCTTTGACTCTATTTTTATTCCATTGCGATCTGTTACAAACAGGGAGATTTAGGCTGGTTCAAGGAATTAAGGTTCTAATAATATCTGGGTTGCCAACATTATGTTCAGTATTCTTGACAATGGGGATAATTGGATGGTCGAATTATGAAGTTACAATGACTGTCATAATTGTAGGGCCAATTGTTCTTGCCCTTGGAGTTTCATACGGGCTTCATATTACAAATCGTTATGCGGAAGCTAAAGGGAATCCCAAGGAAAAAATGGAGGAAGCACTGAATTCAACTGGCCGCGCGGTATTCTTGTCTGCGGTAACTACTATTATTGGATTTATTTCTCTAACATTTACGCCTATGGCACCTATCCAAACTGTTGGATGGTCTCTCGCATTTGGAATTGTTGTAGTATACATAATGACCATGTTAATGGTGCCTAATTTAACAATATTACTTGAT
Organism: Euryarchaeota archaeon UBA89; assembly: GCA_002495525.1. Classification (GTDB taxonomy): domain Archaea; phylum Thermoplasmatota; class Poseidoniia; order Poseidoniales; family Thalassarchaeaceae; genus MGIIb-O2. The sequence continues at coordinate 6,970 of DAFS01000058.1, forward strand.
TTAAAGAAACCCTCACATCCTCCTCCTCAATTATTCGTAAATATAGTTTCAGTACCCGTTAGATGGACAAAAGTTACTCTAGTATTATTCATAATTGCAATGGTTTTCTCAGCCGGTGTTTCTAGAGAAAATGTTGAGTCAAATCTTGACTTATTAGAGATGGCACCTCAAGATGTTGAAGCTGTGCAAAAAATGAAAACATACAGTGATGAATTCGAATCAGGACAACCCGGGTTCTTGAAAATATCAGAAGATATAGAGGCTACTGCTGAGATAACCGATCTAACAGCAAAAGATCCTTTTAGTGGATTAGAGGCTATTGAAAAGCTTGAGGGGCAATGTGCAGAAGTTGACCAAGTAACTGCTGTATCTATTGTTTTCTTGATGAAGGCAATAGCTGTTTCTGTCAATTTTTCAGGAGCACCGATAGCCGATTTAATTGATGATACTCCTGCACCTCAACCAATCAAAGACGTTGGACATTTGATTTTTGATAATGAACAGTCAGGAAATGCATCATTTTGGAGAACCTTAGACACATTAGATGCGCAAGAATTGGGTGGCCAACAAGCACAGAATTTCTTAATTTATGTATTTTACAACAGTCTTACAGATGAAATGAGGGAGTTATTCATCTCTGAAGATTACAGTAGTAGTTTGATCTATATTGATATGCCATTTATGGATGTTGTAGGTACGGAAACAGCTACTAATTTAGTGAATAAACATGCAGCAAACTCTGGCTTAGGAGGAACAACCGGCACTCCTGAACTTATTGGTGTTGCATCAGTTACAATAGAAGTGAATAATTTAATTGTCGGCTCACAATGGAGTTCTCTTGGTTTCGCTTTGTTATTCACAATAATAACTTTAGGATTGGTTTTCCGAGATATATTATACTCATTACTAACTACTATACCAGTAGGATTTACTGTTGCTATGCAATGGATGATTATGGATGCAGGCGGAGTCCAACTATCACTAGTTACTGTGATGATAGGTTCTATCCTCGTAGGTGTAGGTGTCGATTTCTCAATCCATATTGCCAACAGAGTAAGAGAACTAGGAGGTAATTTAGATGCTATTAAATCAGCATGCGCAAGCACTGGAATGAGTTTGTTTGAAGCAACTACTGTTACTGCAGCAGGGATGACATGTGCATTTGGAATTAATATCCCTGCCATCAAACCGTTCATTACAGTAATTATTGTCTTATTGATTATTGCTGCAATTTCGGCATTGATATTGTTACCTGCAATCTATGCAATCATGGTGAAATCAAATGTCAATTTAACAGGAGGAGTATCTAGAATGGTAAAAACTGCTGGTCTAAAAAGAGCTATCCAAAGAGATGAAGCTGACGCGATTGATGCAACATTAATCATTGGCGCTTCTGATGATGCTTGGTGACGACACTTTCATTCACCTATTCCCACTGGGATAAATATGAATTACTGGCTAATGAAGAGTGAACCTCATGTATACCCATGGGAAAAACTAGTTGAAGACAAAAGCACACATTGGGATGGAGTAAGAAATTACCAAGCAAGAAATATGATGAGAGATGATATGAAAATTGGGGACCTGGTTTTTTTCTATCACTCTAACTTTAAGCCACCACACATTGCTGGAGTTGCAAGAATTTGTAAAGAAGGATACCCCGATTTCACCGCTCAAGATCCAAAATCTCATTATTATGATGAAAAAGCAACTCCAGAAAACCCAAGATGGATGATGGTAGATATTGAACCAATAATTGCTTTACAAAAAAATGTGTCTCTACAAGAAATGAGAGATAATCCTACACTCGAGGGAATGAAATTACTCATGAAAGGTTCAAGACTTTCTGTACAACCAGTATCTGAAATTCATTTTGATATAATATGCAAAATGGGTGGATTAAGTGAAATTCCACATGAATGAAATTATTGGGCATGTCTTCGGTGGACGTTCGTCATCATCAATGAATATTCATTGAGTTCCTCAACTCCGCTATTCCAAGGCATCCAGCATCCCCGGTCGGGCTGCTCGCTTCCGCGCCTGACCTGGTTCCCGGGTATAAGGTACTTCGAATTTCCCTCCGGAAATCCGTTATGCCAACCTGCATCTCTTGGAGGCGAAGTGTCGCTGTCACCCAATGGGTCATCGATGCTTCGTTTACGCCGCCCTCAGACTTCGGGTCACCATTATTGACGATTTGTGAATAATAGAGCACGTCAACACTCCCCCTAGCCCATCTATCCGTAATTGCTGACCCATTTTAATGAAACCCTAAAATGATGTATAAATTTCATTTAAATGAAATTTTTATTCTGCAGAATATTTTGAAGGACAACCTGTTTGTATTGAGTTTGCAAAAATTATCCATTTACCGTCAATATTTTCAAGATCTCCCTTAACTGCAATCATATATCCTTCACCAAAACCATCCGGTAAAGCTACAGAAGAAATATCGACAAATAACTGTGCATTTTCATCTGTACCCGCTAGAATGAAAGTCTTTGATTCATCGTCAACCGAACCTTCCAAGACTGTACCTCTGAGATGAATTTCATCAGATATAAAATCTTCAGGAGTCTCTATCACTTCATCTACAGTGTATTGGACTTCAGGGTCCACACTGATTAACATCAAAGAGATTAATGCGAACAACCCCAAACCTACTACAACGAGTCTCTTACCTCTAGTTGTAGCCATATACGTTCCAATAGAAAAACACTCATGAGGTTTGTGTTCTCAAGTGTGTTTGGAACCAACTGCTTCAGCAATATTAGAAAAATTATTTTCTCGGACTTTGACTTTGAGTCCTTTGATTATTTTAGAAACAACCGAGGGCCCATTGAAAACTAATGCAGAATATAATTGAATTAAAGATGCGCCGGAAATTATCATATCCCAAGCAGATTCAACAGAATCTATCCCACCCACTCCTATTATTGGTACTTTAGAATCCGTATAATCGTAGAGTAAATGAACCACTTCCAAGGACCTTTTTCTTAATGGACGCCCAGAAAGCCCTCCTGTTTGGGCAAAAGCAGATCTTGATTGAGAATTTCTTGGAACATATCGAGAAACAGTAGTATTTGTTGCTACGAAACCATCAACTTTACAATTTACAGCAACTTCTGCTGAACTAATTAAATCATCATCACTCATATCTGGTGAGAACTTCAACAATAGTGGCTTGTGGTTTCCTTTTTTATCTCTAATACCATTACATGAATTTAAAACACTCGCTAAATGGTCGGCTTCTTGCAATTCTCGTAGACCGGGAGTATTTGGAGAAGATACGTTCAATACAAATAAGTCTGAATAGTCCCAAAGAATATCGAGTGTGGAAGAATAATCCCCTGGTGCATCCTCATTTGAGACTTTTTTTGATCTTCCAATATTTGCAGCTACGGGGTTATCGGGCCATAAACCGATTGATTTTCTATCGATTAAATTTTCTCTGACGGCTAAAGCACCTGGATTGTTGAAACCCATCCTGTTAATCAAAGCATTTTCTTTGTTCGCTCTAAACATTCTTGGTTTAGGGTTTCCGTCTTGTGGAAATCTAGTTATCCCTCCATATTCAATCCATGAAAATCCTAGAGACGGCCAACCCGATAGTGCCTGAGCTTTTTTATCAAAACCTGCTGCAATACCCAATGGATGATTAAAGGATAAACCAAATACATTAGTGGGTAATTCAGGTGCTTGATATAGAGTTCTGAGAAGTTTTCTACCTAGCGAGCTTCTCTCTAATCTTGCTAAAGAAGATAACCCGAGTCCATGAGCTCTTTCTGAATCAATTAGGCCCAGCATTGGCCTACCAAACATTCGATATGGCACTCCCATGATAATGCCGGTGAACCGACACTCTTCAAGCGTTACGCACCATCCGGGAGGTATGAGTAGTTCTAGCGGGGATGCAGCAATCTCTGAATTAGCAAGAAGAATACTGAGATCTAGTGGTGTGAAAATTATCCATGATGGTGAATTAATAGAAGAAATCGAATCTCTTGCTGGAGAATTATCTGATAAAGCTCCTAAAATAATTTTTGGAATCGAATCACAAATTTCAGATTCAGAAGATATTTTCTTTATGAATACAAATTCAGCAAATGGAATAATATCTCAGAACCCACCTGTTTCGTTAGAAGTTGTCTGGATTAAAGGTGGAAATGAAAAATGGGAATGCCTACAAAAGAAAATTGTAGAACTAGGTAGAGCAGGATATCCAGGTTGCATTGGATGCGCAGGTCCAGCCGCATCGGAACCATGGGATGAGGCTTTTTCCAGAGAACAAAATATCTAGTCCACCTCGCGCGACCGTGTGCGCGCGCGCCTTGTATCAAACTTACCTGACTCAAGTTTATACAGGTTGTATTCTGCGGTCAATTATAATGGTCGATGGAAGCTTATTGACTAAGTGATGGTTGAAAAATATGAAACTGATGATTCTCGAGTCTGGTGCTAAGGCGAAGACTGTGAAGAAATATTTGGGGAAAGGATGGATTGTTCACGCATGTGGTGGACATGTCCAAGATTTACCATCAAAAGGTAGTAAAGGTTCATCTAAATCTATGTGGAAGTCGGAAAAAGATGTTCTTCCTGATCCCCCATGGGGTTGGACATCTGGAGCCGAAAAGAAAATTAAAGATATGATTAAAAAGGCTAAAAAATCAAATGTCGATGAAGTATTTATTGCTACAGACCCAGATAGAGAAGGAGAATTTATCGCTTGGAGACTAAGTATTATTTTTGCAGATTTTGAATCTCAAAAGAGAGTTACGTTTAACGAAATTACAGAAAAATCTGTTAATGATGCTATTAATGAAGCAAGAGAAATTGATACTGCTCTTGTGGATTCTGCTAAAGTAAGGAGATTTATGGACAGGTTGGTCGGATTCGAATGTTCTAGATTCTCAAGATCATGGAAATTAGCATCTATGGGTAGAGTCCAAACACCGACTCTAGGTTTCATAGTAGAAAGAGAATTATTGCGTGAAAAACATGTACCAATTAATTATCATAGTGTTAATTTTAATTCAGATAATGTTAATTTCAAAATAAGATTCCATGAGAAAAATGACCCAGAAGCATGGTTTGACGATGATCGAAAACATTTTCCAGGTAGAACATTTGATGGTGAACTAGCTAATCGTTCTGTCGAGATTCTTAATCAGAACAAATCTATAGAAATTGTTACTGTTAAAGAAGGGAAGAGTAATAGAAGCCCAAAACCACCTTTTACTACAGATACAATGTTACAAGCAGCGAGTTCGACTTTGGGGTGGTCTGTTTCTAAGACTAGTTCAGTTGCTGGAGAATTATACAATTCGGGTCATGTGACATATATTAGAACGGATTCTACAAGAACAAATAAGGATGCAAGGGATACTGTGAAAGAACTAATCAAAAATAAATTCGGTGAAGAATTTTTAGGAGAGGGTGTTCTCGGACCAGATGCTAAAAAGGGAAGTAACAACGTTCAAGATGCACACGAGGCAATCAGACCAACAAGACCTGAAATTAATCAACTAACAGATGAAAACAAAGATGATTTGAAAACTTTGTACAAATTAATTTGGTCCAGATTTGCAGGTAGTCAGATGTCTAATTCTATACGTGAAACAAGAAGAATTGAGGCTAGAACCAATAATTTAGATAAGAAAATTACAGGAACTGCGTCTTGGAGGACACATGCAGGATGGGAGGCTGTGTACAAAGATTACCAAAAAGATGTAATTGAGAAACCACCTTCTTCAAAACTGGAAATTGGTTCGAAATGGGATATTATTTGCGATTCAGAAAGCCCAGAACTTGTTAGTGATGAAACTAAACCACCCAGAAGATTTTCTGAAAGTTCAATTGTACAGCAAATGAAAAAAGTTGGAATAGGTAGACCATCTACATATGTTTCGACTATTCAAACATTGAACAAGAGAAAATATGTTGAAAATAATAGTGGCTCATTAATTCCCACGGATGCTGGGAGAACTATGTGGTTAGAAGTTGTACCATTTTACAATGAACAAGAAAATCAAGGACTGTTTAATAGTGAATTCACAGCTAAAATGGAATCAAATCTAGATACAATAGAAGATAGTACTCAATCTGCACCTAAAATATGGCATGATTTCATAGAAAATTTTGAAAGAATGAATGATAATGCTAAAACAAAGAAGAGAAGTGTTCCCTCAAAAAGACAAATTGAGTTATTAGATAATTTAATCAAAAATATGAAAGAAAATGAAATAGTAAGTTACCTTAATGGAAAAAATCCTCACGAATTAACCGGGGATGAAATGAGAGAAACATTGGATTTAATCATAAAAGAAGGAGGGGACTTTCCAGCCAGTGATAAACAAATTAATTTAATAGTTAAATTATCAGATCAATTAGGGTATGAATTGAAGGATGTATGTAAAATTGCAGATGTGGATGACATAAACAATCTTACAGGAGGAAAGGATGGGACTGCAAGTAAAATTATTGATAAATTAATTTCTGAAAGTCAATTATTACCTGCAACAGAATCACAAGTTAAATTAATTAATAAAATTGCAACTAGAGAGGAAGTACCTGTTAGTGATATCCTCTCTATTGCCAATATTGTATCCATTGAAGAGTTGACAAAAAAAGATGCCAGTAAAATAATAGATACCGTAATGAAGAAAAATAAAAAATCTCGTAAGAAATGAGATTATAATTAGAAGATATCAATAAGGCACACCTGTTGAATAAACTATGGATGAGTTCGACTATGATGCAGTCATAGTTGGCGCAGGACCGATTGGCGGCTATCTTGCACAAAAGTTAGCAAAAAATAATCTTAAAATTCTTATTCTAGAAGAACATTCGGAAATCGGAAGACCTTTTCAATGTGCGGGATTAGTAAACCCAAAAGCAATGGCATCTGTAGGATTATTAAACACGGTACTTACTCCAATTTGGGGTGCTAGGATATACAGCCCTGAAGGAACATTAGTAGAAATTGGTCAGGAAGAGAAAGTAAGGACTTGGTCAGTATGCAGAAAGTTATTTGATGAAGCAGTGGTAATACAGTCAATTGAATCAGGCGCAGATATTTGGCTTTCTAGTAAACCAGTTAATTTGGAGGTAAATGAAGATAAAGTAGAAATAGAGATTTTAACACCAACTGGAATTAAGAAATTAACTACAAAGATTGTTTGTGGAGCCGATGGTGCACATTCTTGGGTTAGAAGAACAATGCGTATGGGTAGGCCTAAAGAAACCATGATTGGAATGCAGATAGAAGTAACAGGGTACAGGGGGAAAAGCGGTAAACTGGATATGTATACTGGAACAGATATTTCACCGGGATTTTTCGCCTGGGTAATACCTTCAGGAGATACTGCAAGAGTTGGAGTTTGGAGTCAAACAAAATATATTGGTAAAAGATCATGTGAAGAACTACTTAATGAATTGATGAACAATAGTAAGTGGTCATATAAATTCAAAGATTGTAAAGAAGTCGGAAGATTCGTTGGATCTGTTCCTAGTGGGATTTTGAAGAGTACAACATCTGCGAGAATAGCTCTTTTTGGAGATGCTGCAGGGATTTGTAAACCAACCACTGGCGGCGGAATAGGCCCTGGATTTGCACATGTAGACCTAGTATTAGATGACTTCACTGATTTAATTAAAAAAAATCAATTAGATTCAACCAGTTTATCCAAAATTGATAAGAAAATTGATAAAATGAGAAAATCACAATCGAGAGCTAGGGCATTAAGAGATGCTTTTCTTTCACATTCTACAGATAATGAACTTGAAGAAATTTTCAAGGTTTGGGCTAAACCGGATGTCATAAAAATGATTAATGAGGTTGGTGAAATAGAAAACCCTATTCCATTAGGGACGAAAATGCTGAAAGATATTCCAGAGTTTAGAAAACTAGCAGGAAGAGCAATAAAGGCTGTTTTATGGAGTTAATTATATGGAAAAATCTGTTCAAAGAATAAGATATCCGCCTTTCGAACATTATGATATGATTCCTGAGGAAATTCCAGTAATTGAGATAATACTAGAATCAGAAAATAAACCACCACCACCATTTAAAATAGGAGGAGAAGATGAATGGTTTGTTGAATGGAGAAAAGTTAATGAAAATGATGAAAAACTCAAATTATTACCTGGAAATGTATCTAAAGAAACTTTTCCATTTTTAATGCGGACAAGGAATGGTTGGTATATAGATCCTGATCCTTTGCACTATAGAGCAAGGAGAATGATTGCCCCTGCTGTAATAATATTAATTACAACATTATTTTTGAGAGCAATTACGCCTGTATTTAGAGATATTAATCTCATTAGCCCACTATTAGAAATTCTAAATTATTCAATTAGAATAGGAGAATTAGATTACCCACTATTTTTATCTGTAGCATTCCCAATATTCATCTCACCAATGATTTTTAGAATGATTGCAAATATGAGAGATATCAAAAGACAGAATAATCTTATTTCTAATCCGATAGAGTCACCAGATATTGAAATAAATAAAGGCGTGAATAAAATTGATATTTCAATGGAAAAAATACCAAAAGGACTCGAAATAATTAGAGGAAGAATACAAGTTGGGATCGCAGTTCCTGAAAGAAAAATGATTCTCGATTCTCAGGGGAAAAAAGAAGGTCAACAGACAATTCCGGGCATGTCTACAGCACTCCCAGCAAGAAGAATTGCCTCTAGCGAAGAATTAGGTACAGGGGTTGGTGAATCAATACCTATGAATGTTGCAGACAAAAGAGTAATGATGTTAGAGCCAATGAGAGTATTAGAACCTGGAAAATGGGTAGAATTATCCGAAAAAGGAGATTTAATTGGAATCACATTAGAGGGACCTGAGGCATTATGGCCAGGTTCGATATATTCAGGACTTATAGCAGTTCACTGGGAATTAATTATCGAGTTTTTGAGTAATGATGGTACTAAGATGAAATGGGTGAGACCTATTACAATGGATGATTACCATCATAAAATTGAAATCGAAAATCTGCCAGTAAGGAGTGGAAGATTAGAACTATCTGACTTTTAATTTTGGATAGGAATTGCAGCGACAAAATCATTTTCGATAATGATTTCTGTGTCTAGATGATTATAATCAGAGTCCCTTTTAACAGGAGAAAAACCAGCTCGAATTATAGACATCTGTAATTCTTCTTCTTTAGCCAATGTTTTCTTTGTTCCAGAAGCAGAAACCACATTTTCTTCCATCATGGTTGAACCTGCATCATCAGCACCTGCTAAAATTGCCATTTGAGCCACTCCAAGCCCCATTGTAGGCCATGATGCTTGTATATGATCAATATTATCAAAGAATAATCTTGAAACTGATATATGCCTAAGATATTCTACAGGGCCGGCGCCTAATTCAATGCGATTCCTACCTCTATTTCTTTTTCCGAACGAATTATTTTCTAATTGTACAGGCCAGGCGACAAAAGATGTGAAGCCTACTCTACCATTTGATATAGCCTCATCTTGTAAATCTCTAATACGTTCCATATGAAGTATGCGATGATGCTCTGTTTCACCGAAACCAAAAACATTTGTCGCTGATGTTGTGAGTCCCAGTTTTTGTGCCTCTGACATAACTCTAAGCCAATTATCCGCAGAACCTTTCTTAGGAGAAATATCTAGTCTGACATCATCGACTAACATTTCTGCACCCCCACCCGGAAGACCATGCATACCTGATTCTTTCAATTTTCTCAATACTTCTAATGTAGGAAGATTACAAATATCGGCAATTCCCTCAATTTCTATAGGTGAAAAACAGTCTAATGATATTTGAGGATGGTTTTTACGAATTTGTGATAGCAGTTCAAGATACCATTCAAGACCTAAATCGGGATTAACACCACCTTGCATTAAAATTCTAGAACCACCAATATTTTCTAACTCTGAAATTCTTTGGCTAATTTCTTCAAAAGATTGCGTATATACTTCAGAATGCCCGGGAGGTCTATAAAATGAACAAAATTGACAATTAATAGTACAAATATTAGTATAATTGATATTTCTATCTACTAGGTATGTCACTAAATTCCCTGGAACCTGTCTTTTTCTTCTTTCAAGAGATACATACATTAAATCATTGATATCTGCTTCTTCATAAAGAATTGTTGCATCTTCAACAGAAAGCCTCTTGGCATCTGGTGATAATTGCTCAGATAGAATTTTTTCCCAATTAAGCATATTTATCCCTCAATCATTTCACCGACTATGGATTCTATCTCAGAAATTTCTTTAGGGCATGAAGACGTTAGTATTACTGGCCCTTCATTAGTGACTAAAACATCATCTTCAATTCGGATTCCAATTCCTGAATACCTTTCTGGAAATTCAATATCTGATCTCCAACTACCAAAATAAAGTCCAGGTTCTACTGTTAGTACCATTCCTGGTGAAAGTAATCTCTCTGGACCGTTATCTCCTTGTCTACCACCACCTACATCATGTACGTCAAGACCTAACATATGTCCTGTTCCATGCATGAAAAAATTTCGATAAGGGCCATTGAAATTTTCACCAAGAGCTTCTTCAAAATCACATTCTAATATTCCCAGTTCGATTAGTCCCTGTGCTAGAACCTTTGAGCTAGCATGATGTATTGAGCTCCAAGGTGACCCAACAATACAAGCTTCAATAGCTGCCTTTTCGGCTTTTAGAACTAAATTATAAATTTCTTTTTGTGGGTCGGAAAACTTACCATTGACTGGCCAAGTTCTAGTAATATCAGATGCGTATCCTGAAATCTCACAACCTGCATCGACTAGAACTAAATCCCCATCATCAATTACCATATTATTAGAATTATAATGTAAGATTGTTGCATTATCTCCACCACCGACAATTGAACTGTAACTAGGACAACTTTGATTAATTGAGAAATGTGCTTCAATAATAGACTGAATTTCCCACTCACCTATCCCTGCATAAGTTTTCTTGATTCCTTCGACATGGGCATTAGATGCTAATATACCTGCATCATGCATTATTTTAATTTCTTCATCTGATTTAATTACTCTCAAATCATCCAAAATTGTTCTAGCATCGGTTATCTCTAAATTACTTTTATCAATCATGTCATCAAGTCTTTTATCAAACCCGATTATTGTAGAAATAGAATAACTATTGGAAATTTTTTCCTGAACTATTTGTTCCATATCATCTATTGAGAATGCTTCATCGATTGGCCAAAATGATGCTGCACCTTCAGTTCCAACCCTCCGACCTTCCCAAATTTCTGCACGTGTATCTCGCGGTTGAACAAAAAGACAACTTTTCCAAATACCTGAATCATGAAATGCCATGAAAACTGCTTCTGGTTGCTTCCATCCACATAAATACAACATGTAAGAATTAGCACGATACGGATATGAGGTATCATTAGATCGAATTCTAACAGGATTAGTTGGAATCAAAACCAATGTATCTTCATTATATTTTGAGAGAAATCTATCCTGCCTAGACCTGTACTCTTCTAAAGAGAATGGTAGTTGACCCATAACACTCATGTCGGTCGAGATGGCTTTCTCTTATTTATCTGTGTAATTCATTATTTTTCTTTAGACCATTTTGGGATAGAATTATCTTCTGAATCTTTTCTAAATCTGTAGAATATAGAAGAAATTAAGAATAGAAATGAAATTAATAATACTATCATAGGGTATGGAAGAGAATCATTCACATTAGGATTTATCAATTTCACAGACTGTGATGAAAAATCGCCATTATTATCCATCACATCAAGTCTCAGAACAATTTCCTTCTCATCAGTCTGATTCTCAGGCCAAATCAATTCTCTGTTTTCACATCCTTCGAACATTACAATCCCATTGATAGACCAGATACATCTTAATCCCTGCAGATCGTTTTCGGTATCTGAAGATTTAGAACCATCCAACAAAATAGGACTGAGGGAATCAAGATTAATTTCATCACCATCATTTACTGTTACGCCATTAATCATTAATTTGGAAGAGGGAATTAGATTAGAAATAGAGAAATTATATTCAGTAGTAGAGGATAAACCGCCTTGATCAACAACCTCTAATTTGAGGTTATAATTTGCAGATATACTACTGTCTAACTCGAAAGAAATAGCATCATAACCTTCATGAACAATAATATTATTATCTTCAGAATTAGTACATGTCCAAATAAAATATAATATATCTTCAGTCCAAATTGGATCTTCAGATGAAGATGCATCTATAACCATTGTAGATAATTCTTCGATAATATCTGAGGGGGGATTTATTATAGAAATTGTAGGATTAAGATTATTTAATTTGAAAGGCAAACATGTGTAAAAGTCCATGTTATTTGAATCGTCAAGATTGGAGATTAGAATTACTAATTCGTACCATCCATCAGGTTTTGTTTCCATATCTAATTCAAGTGAAAAGAAATTGTCACTATCAAAAGAGAGAAGAACTTCATTCTCGATATTAGCTATAGGTTCATCATTACATGTTTCAGTAAAAGTCACATAACGATTAACAAAAATCTGAGCGGAAGAGGGATTACCTCCTGTAATGTCACTAATTCTAGCTTCAATCAATAAATTTCCATTAATCCAATCGTTTTCTAATGGATTTTCAATAAGCATTGAGTAATTAGAATCAGACACATAATTTTCATTAGAAATGAAAAAAGGCATTTTATCCTCCAAAATTATTATTGAATCAAAACTTACAGTAACCTTGAATTCACATGAACATGAATAGTAATCATTTGACTTTATACTCATTTGCCAATCCATTGAGAAGTAATCGTCGGTTAAAGGAGTAAGTCCCTCTGATTCCCCATCGAATGTACCCCAATTATATTTGAATCCAGTGGAATTATAAATCTCCCAAGAAATTTCAACTGCTTCTTCCGAACTAACAACGGTACCGGAAATAATTTTTTCATCCTGAATAATCTCACCAAATACAAAATCAAACCCTATGGAAACATCTATTTCTTCAGATTCTGCAGCAACAGAATCAACTGAGAATAACAATAATAATACGGAAAATAAACCTATTAGAACGACCCTCATGTTTATTCCGAGAAGCATTATAGTATTGAATCCAATCCTTTGGAGATTCATAATCATCTATCAGATATCTGTAATTGCCACAAAAGTTCATCTAACCATAATCCTAATGTTCGACGATTTACAAACTCATGACTAGCTTGTGCTGACAAAACACATTCACAGGCTGCGGCTGCTAGCACAACGGCTGAACTCATTGGGAACCTATTACCGAGAGCTGCTGCCAGAGCTGTTGCTGCAGCATCATGGAGGCCTATTTGCTGCGAAGGTGAAGGCGCAGAACACGCAATAAACTCTATATTTCCATCTGCCTCATATAATGTAACTCCATCAATACCACCAAGGACTATCATTGAATCCCAATTATATGTCTTAATCAAACTTGATGCTGCCTCTTTGGCACTATCTAGCATCAAACGTCTTCTAAGTAGATCGAGACCTCTGATCTCAAAAAGAACAACAGTTGCTCCACGGCTTCTTTCAAGGCCTGTTAATTTAGGATCAACAATTGAAGGTACTGAATGTTTTTTTGCACATTCAATAAGCTTCTGGGCGCCTGTATCGGTTAATACTCCCTTGTCATAGTCAGATATAACTAATGCACAACTATCAGGTATTGATTTGAGTGTCATTTCAACTAAGCGATTACTGACTCCTATATCCAATTCATTGAGAGGTTCCCTGTCTGCTTGTAACAAAATCTGAGTTTTTTCAAGTAAACTCTGTCGACTTCCAAAAAATCTAATTTTTGTTAGAGTTTGACGATTTTTAACTGTCTCAATTCCATCTATAGAAATACCATCTGAAAGAAACTGATTTTTGATGAAATCTCCTTCTCTATCATCACCAACAGATGAAAATACTGATACATCGAGTCCTAGAGAATTTAATCCTCTTGCAATATGTGCTGCCGCACCTGGTGATTCTTCGGAGCGTAAAATTTTAAGAACAGGAACAGGAGCTGTAGAAATCAGCCTATTTGAGTATCCATGATGATATCTATCCAGCATTATATCTCCGATAAGTGTGACTTTAGAAGACTCCATATCATCCAAGAGATTTCTTAAATTCTTCAATATATTCTTCCTTTCAGTTGGCCCCTCGCTCATGTTATCATACCTCGGAGTAAGAACACATGAATGATATTTTGCAACCGTTGACATGAAAACAAGAAGCCCCTCGTAGACTCATGGAGCCATACAATGAGTACTGGATTTATTCAGGTTCCGCTAAGGAAAGATTGTGGAATAAATCTGCAATAGGTCAAAAATTCAATGGAAATAATCTTCTATTAAGTTCATCAGAAGTAATTTTCTGTCACGACCATAGGCACTTAGACTGGCCGTATGGAAATTGGTTAAACGAAGAATCTAATAAAAAACCGAATTTAATTAATGAAGCAATAATTTTGGAAGCTTTAAGAGTACCCGGGAACAAGGTAATGTTAACTGAGAAAATTAAACCAATGAGTGAAATTATCTTTAATAAAAAATCATGGGGTCTTAGATGGAATTCCAATTTGCATCCAAGAGAAGATCAACCAGAATCTGAAGTCAGATGGTTTCATTCATCTGAATACATTGATATGGTAGAATTATTATTTTGGACAATAGATGTAAAAGCAAGAAATCGTATTGCTGAAGTATTAGTAGTTGATAATGAGCAAGCTGTTGTCACTTACAATATTACATCTGAGAATCCACTAGGTGAATTATTATCCCCAAATGACGATGATATTAAACTGATTTCAAAATATGATAAGGTCGAAATAAATGGAGGGAAATTATACTTTGGATATGAAGAGTGGCCTTTAGAACAACTGGGAATTGATTATCAAAATGGAAGGATAATTGACCAAATTACTGAAGAATATATTACTACTAATGAAAAAGATTTTTCTGAAAATACACAGGTGTTTTCGGATTTATTAGAAAGAGGTTTACACCCTAGAACGGGATTTAAATATGGTACTGAATGGAGATGTTATGACAAAAAAATTGGCATCGATCATGCCCCATGGTTAATTGTCAGCCCATCAAATAAAAAGATGAATTGGGAAAGCGCTTGTCTGGCATCGAGATTAGCAGCTGGTGTAAATAAAATATGGCTTCAACCATTGAAAATCGATAATATTTGGAAATATCTAGCAATAATTAGACCACCTGCAAAATCAAGATGGTCAAATCCAATTAAAAAATAATCAGGGTCATTCGGATTCATCAAGATGGCTTTTTTTAATAGTCTTAGAGCCACCAGTAAATATTGACAAACCCAGAAGAATACTAATCACGAATAAACCATTACCTGGCTCAGCAAACCATGAGAATAATGCATTACTATTGAATGTTGATTTCGCTTCAAGGGTAATTGGAATTCTGAGTTCTATACCGAAATTATCCACTAAAACTAATTCACCCCTGGCTATCATTCCAGGTACTAACAAACCTTCTGGATCAACAACAATTTCGATATTATCTCCTGGGATAATAGTCATACTAGATTCTAAATCGGCTATTCTTGAAGCTGCACCCTGAATTTCAAGATTATAAAACCTTGATTCTTGTCCTATAAAATCAGGTTCTATAGATATAATATTCTCTTTATCATAATCTACTAATAAGAAAAAATCGTCTGAAATAATTCGATGGCCTACTTTATGCCACCTCAAATCAATTTCTCGGAAATTAGAATCGCATCCTAATGTACCAATGATATTTCCAGAAGATGGAAAGTTTTCATCTATTGTCATAATCGGAATTATGGAAGAACCAGAAACATTTTCAATAATTTGGTCGATATTATTTCCATTATGAGTGCTAACTTCAATAGAAAAATCACATTTCGAAATCGTATTGACTTCTACAAAAATAGATTCTCCATTAAGTAATTCTACAGGCTGTCTAGGAGTTAAAACATTAAAATTATTTATTACGATAACAGGTGTGATGGAAACTAAATAATTATCATCTTCTAAAGATTCTACAGTAGCGAACCAACTTACCAAACGCCCTCTATTATCATAAATCATCATTCCATCTGATTCTTCTGTATTACCAAACTTTGTGCCATTAGTAAAAACATCACCAAAACTACCTGAGTCTTTGTTTCTAATTAGAGCGTCATCCCCATCTGCTTCAATGATTTTTAACCAAGCATTTTTCGAGTCAGTATTGACAAGATTACTGCTAGTGTCGCCGTTATTGAGATCTTGGTACTCAACTAATATTCCATGACCTGGAAGTGAAGAATCAAAACCAATATTACCTCTATTAGTTATTTTGATATATTCACCCGGGGCAGTCTCGATTGAAAGATAATTCCCTCCATCAGAAATAGGATTTAAAGTGAAATTACCGCCAATATTAGGGTCAACAATAATCCCCCTATCAATCCCAATTAGTTCTAATGTTGAAGAGGAAGGTAGAGCAGGTGAGTTGCCATTGCCATTCCAATTTCCACTAGCCATTATACCCCAATCTCCTATTCCGTTCCAATTACTTGTTGGAAGAGTACTATGGACATCATACAAATCATAAGCACCCATCTGATGTAGCATTTCGTGTACGATGGTACCTACTCCAGATTTTGTAGAGGCTATAGTGTAATGATTAATTGACCATTTATCAATTATTATTGGATTATCTAGTCCGGACATATGGCTCCAAATTGAACTTTCTCCACCGCCAATTTCCTGGGGATTAGCAGAATGAAGTATGAGGAGTCTATCTATTACTCCATCACTATCAAAATCCCAAGGAGATAAATCTTTATTCTGTAGAGAATCCTTAACAGCATTTTCTACAAGATTATCTACACCAGCGCCGTCAACCCCTCCTGAATCTCTACCATTTTCACCATCTTGACCCCAAAAATCAATATTCTTATCAGAAATCCAAATATCATCTAAAATCGTAGTATTAAGGTTTGACTTTCCAGCATTAATCTGATTAATATAATCGCTAGCAGGGCTCTCAGAATTAAGTATTATATCCGCTCTATTAGAGTCGAATACATCTCCTTCAAAGGTAATCGGTATTACGAGCCAATTTTCATTTCCTTGAAGTCCAACTAAGATTTCTTTTTCATGAACATCTTCATTGTGAATCTGTTCATTCAGCCAATCGTCAATGAGTTCAGAATAAATATTTGCCAATAAGCCAAAAGAAACGACCGCGAGTGCTAGAATTGCTCGCGTCTTACGCATATATACCCCTAAACCAACTATGATTTGAATACGATGTATTTTTGTTCTTAAATTATTCAAAAATTGGGGTGAGACGAGAAATAGAATCAGCAAAGAATATTGTAAGAAGAGAGATTATTATCCTTAATCCATCATAAGTACTTGGAAGAGATAACAATACCAGAGAGAAAGAAATCAATAGAATACGAATACGAATCCTAGATTCATTATCAGCGACCATACCAAAAAATCGAGACATTGAAAGAACTAAAGTTGTTAAAGTCCCAATTACCAAAATCCATGAAACCCCTATACCCATACTAATTATTGAAACGGCATCATATCTAGCTGAAACAATATTCTCTCCACCTTGTATCATCCCAATATCATCAAAGTAATTTACTAAAAAGGGAAGAGAAATGAACCATATGAAGTATAGTAAAATAGGTATAATTACTCCACTGATGAGTAAAGAAAAGGTGAACCATTTCTTTTCTCCCTCATATAACCCAGGTAATGCGAAATTTCTAATTTTAAATGTAGTGTAAGGTAATATCAATGCAATAGAAAAAATAAGTAATAAAGCCCACTTAGTATCAATCCAGTCATACGGACTATATACGGAAAATACAAAATTATCTGAATCTAATGAAAGACTATTGAGCCAATTACTTAGAATGTCATCAATATAAAATGAGAGATATATTGATATTATAACTACACCTAAAGCACTAAATCTAATTATCCTAAATAACTCAGAAAAATGTTCTGAGAAGGTCATTTTTTCATTCTGATAAGATTGCATTCAAAGTAGATCCTTAACTTTAGGTTTTGCTCTTGCAGCCAAGATGGTTCGGTAAAAGCAGTAAGCAAACCATCCACTTAACAAGAATGTAAATCCTATTACAAAACTAGTGAGATCAGTTACATTTTGAGCTTCGGGATCTAAAACTGCCCTAGGAGGGAATTCTAGTACCGCATCTTCTGCCACCCATCTGACTGCAATAACAAATGAAACTAAACTAAAGAATAATTGCCTCAATGCTTGTGGATATGCCAATTCTGCTGCTAGATGCTCTGGACCATCGTCATATTTTCTTTCAAGTATCTCTCTTTGAACAAGTGCACCAACCATTAATGCAGTTAAACTAAACCAATAAAACATACTTCCTTGTTCATAGATTTTCATTGAAAGTGCTTCTTGTCTCTTAGCTTCTTTCTCTGCATCAGTTTCCTCTAATAGGAATAGAGAGTCATAATCACCAACAGCAATTGTTCTTGTAGACAATGTAGCATCATCTTCACCTTCCGCAATAGTTCCTGGAGGACTGATGGAAAATGCTAGTAGATTCCAATAATCTTCAGTATCTGGTATTCCACCACCATCTACTGAGTTACCAACTAACCAGAAATTTACTGTGCCGCTGTCATTGGAAGGAGCAGTCCAAGTAACTATCCAGATACCATCCGAATCTGTATCACTGTGAGAAATATCTGCTTCAGTATCCGCAGCAATACGAATTTCTTGATCATCATTCCAAGAAAATACACCTATGGAATCAGAAGATAGTAAGAATCCTGCTTTAGAATTACCGTCTCCTCCGGAAAGTGTTAATGAATCTGCAACCTTAATTGAAAACTCATAACTCTCACCTAATTCATACATAATCGGTACACTTGTAATCATTACAACTGCTCTCTCTGAAACCGCACCATTATTGTGGCAAGAACATCCATATTTGACTGTTGGATCTCCATCTTGATTCAGGTATGGAGGACCTCCACTATTTCCTAAAGCAGGGATTGCAGCCATACCTATAATCAAAAGAACGACTAGGGCTTTGGAGTTAATGCTCGCCATACAGTACACCTATGTTATTTCGAGTGTTGACTAACACATAACCGTTACTTTACGATGACCTTTGAATTGATGAAATTACAAGTCCTTAATTGCAGAGTTTAATTCATTCATCATCTTCTTACCATCACCGAATAGCATCATAGTTTTATCCTCATAGAAAAGATCGTTATCCACTCCTGCATAACCGACGGACAAACTTCTCTTGATTATCACAACTGTCCTTGCTTTATCAGCATCAATTATTGGCATACCAGCTAAAGGACCCTCTCCACTCCTCGCGGCGGGGTTGCAAGTATCATTTGCACCAATAACTACTGCCATATCGCATTCAGGAAACTCAGGATTAATATCTTCCATTTCGATGAGCTGATCATACGGGACATTTGCTTCTGCAAGAAGGACGTTCATGTGTCCAGGCATACGGCCTGCAACAGGGTGAATAGCATACTTGACTTCAGTTTGGAATCTTTCTTGAAGAAGATCCGCGAATTCTTTAACTTGATGCTGGCATTGACTTACTGCCATCCCATAACCTGGAACAATAATTACTCTCTGTGCGCCATCAACCATCATTGCAACTTCTTCTGCATCAGAACCAACTTTTGTTCTAGTAAGGGTCTCTTTTTCAGTACCACCAAAGGATTTGAAAAGAACATCGGGCAGTGTTCTATTCATTGCTTTACACATTATGAAAGTCAGTATTAATCCAGATGCACCAACTAAAGAACCAGCGACGATTAGTACACTATTTCCAATGATAAATCCAGTAAATGCAGCCGCTATTCCTGAGAATGAGTTCAGTAAAGATACGACTACTGGCATGTCTGCTCCCCCGATTGGTAAAACAATAATGATACCTAAAACGCTAGAAATTAATATTATAGCAAATAATATTTCTTGATCACGTGGATCAGAAATACTGAGATAAATCAATGCTAAAACTGCAAATGTTAATGAGACTTTTACGTAATTTAACCATGATGGCCCCCAAGTTGGTGTCCTAAACCATTTACCAAATATTTCGATTCCGCCCTTAAGCTTGAACATTGCTAAAATAGAACCAGTAAGAGTCATCCACCCTACTAAGGCAGATAGACCTGCGGCAACCATTAGAACTTCTAATTCTAATCCCGAGGGTAGTAATAAGTCATCATTTTCAATATATTTCCATGATTCTGATAGTGCCACTAAGGCAGATGCAGCTCCACCAAATCCATTGAACAGTGCGACTAATTCTGGCATACCTGTCATTTCAACTTTGACAGCCATTATGTAACCGATTGCAGAACCTACAAGTATTCCAGAGATAATAAGTGTCCATTGTGCGCCTCCTTCTAAGTGCATATCAGCCACGGTCGTTAAGACTGCTACTAGCATACCCATTGCGCCTAATTGATTACCTGCTGGCGCCGTTCTCGGATGACCTAGTTTTTTAAGCCCCAGAATAAACAAGGACGCTGAAATAAGATAACCGATTGATACCCATTCACTAAATATCATGATTAGCCCTCCTTTCTTTTGTTTTTACCAGCTATCATATTCAACATTCGATTAGTCACAGCGAAACCGCCGATTACATTTATCATAGCTAAAACAATAGCTAAAAATGCCAATAAACCAGAAACTAAAGTATCGCCACCATCATAAGCAACGTTAGCACCTATTAGAGCACCCACTACGCTGATTCCTGATATTGCATTTGCTCCGCTCATTAGTGGAGTATGGAGCATTGCTGGAACCTTTGTTATCAATTCGAATCCAAGAAATATTGATAGAACAAACAGGGTAATAGATCCTACGAGTAATTCAGGAGTCATCAAAGAACACCTCCCAATCTTGTTTGTTTATCATGAATTTTTCCATCCTTACATATCAAAACTCCACCCATACCAGGCACATGGAAGTCAGAATCTTCAGGTGAACCAAATAAAACATCATCATCATCAGAAATAATTAGTTCACCCTCAACAACTATCGAGCTAATGAAAGTTGTAAGATTATTGGAAAATAGCATACTAGCAGTATTTGCAAGAGTCCCAGGGAGATTAGATGTTCCAACAATGATTACTCCATTGTCTGTAGTAAATATTTCTCCCGGTTTTGTCAATTCACAATTACCACCTACGTCTGCATTCATGTCCACAATCACTGTTCCTGACTTAAAGGTTGAAACTGCAGAAGATGGTATTGTTATTGGAGCAGGACGACCGAAAATTCTAGCTGTGGTCACAATAATATCTGATTCTGAGGCTACCTCACAAACAGTATCATTAACTTTCTTGATAAACTCTGGAGTCAAGGGTTTAGCGTAACCAGACTCATCCTCAAAATCATCCATACCTTCAACTTCAATGAAGCGCCCACCAACAGATTCTATTTGTTCAGCTGCAGATTTCCTGACATCAGAAGCATAAACAATTGCCCCTAATCTCTTAGCAGTAGCGATTGCCTGAAGGCCTGCTACTCCACTACCCATTATCACAACCTTGGCAGGTTTTACAGTACCAGCAGATGTTGTCATCATTGGGATTCCGCGAGGGACATAGGAGGCACCTAATAGTACGGCCTTGTATCCTGCTAAGTTATCTTGACTTGAATTTACATCCATTGATTGAGCCCTGGATAATCTTCTAGGAATCATATCCATTGAGAAGAGAGTAACGTTCGAATCAATACAAGATTTAATTTTTTCAGGGTGACGGAATGGATCAGCAACGCATACAAGATTCATACCTTTTCTTAACTCAGAAGATTCTAGCATTCTAATAGACATAATTATTTCACAAGAAAGTGCTTCATCTCTGGAGCAAATATTTGCACCCGCCTCTAAATAATCCGAATTAGAGTAATTTGATTTTTCTCCTGCACCTTTCTGGATAAAAACTTCCAAACCTTTTTTCATTAATTTTTTCACAGAGTTAGGGACAATAGCAACTCTATTTTCACCTTCTGGCTCTGTCAAAACTCCTAACCTCATAATACCACATCTACAAATTCAAGCCTAGGCTCATTGTTGTTGAACTCACCGAACGTAATCAGATTATTGAATGAAACGGGTGGAGGTCTTCAAAAAAGGTTTCAAAGTATGGAAAAATCAGAATAAAATTGTGTATCCAATAGCAAAAACCGCTACATCACATATTGCATGTGAAAGCCAACAAATCCAAATAGAACGGAATCTGATATAAAGCCAAGACCAGATTGCTGCAGCTGATAATAGTCCGAAACAAGCGATTAATGTTTGCCACCAAATAAATCCAAATAAATGCAATGCTATCGCGTGATGAAGTGTGAACATAGCGGCTGAGAAAATTATTCCAATTGAATCACTACCGAATAATTCAGAAGATTTTATTGTAATGAACCATCTGAAAACATATTCCTCTAGAAGACTATTAATAAATATCCAATAAAACATTCCAAGGAGATACAAATTGAAACTATCTAGTCCATTAGATTGCAAGATTTCTACCATTCCATCTATGTCTAATGTTTCATTAAATAAAAACCAAGTAACTATTATTATTAAAGACATGATTATTCCTGTGATTAGCCCAAAAAAGATTCCTTCCTTAGTTGGTAAATTTTTTGAAATAGATTTCTTTTCTACCTTCAGATACCATACTGTAGGAACTAAAAAAATCCAAATTTTACAAGAAACAAAAAATATTTGGGAAAAAAGTTCATTATCAATTACTTCGATGCCAAAAATCACAGATGCAGATGGAATAAAGCCAACCAATAATATGGCGATGAGGGGTTTGTCATGCAATTGCATAATTTATCCAATCAGAATTAGCGTAATGAATATTCGCCCTGCAATTGAGTCCATCTCTCACTAAAGGCTAAGGATGAAGCACCTACGGGGTAATATTGAGGATGACTTTATGGTAAGAGAATCGAGGAAAATTGCAGTGATAGGTGCAGGTAATGTAGGCGCAACATGTGCTTTTGTAATGGCTGAAAGAAAATTAGGAGATATTGTACTTCTTGATATTTATGAAGGATTCGCTAAAGGTAAGGCTCTCGACATGAGTCAAGGCGGGCAAGTTCTAAATTATGATGGGAAAATTACGGGTACTTCGAAATATGAGGATATCGCAGATGCAGATGTAGTAGTAGTAACATCCGGTTTCCCAAGGCAACCAGGGATGAGTCGAGAAGATTTGATAGGGAAAAATGCTGAAATAATTTCACAAGTAGGTGCTGGAATCAGAGATTTTGCACCTAATTCTGTAGTAATAATGGTCACAAACCCCCTAGATTTAATGACATATCATATGCAAAAAGTAACAGGTTTTGATTCAAATAGAGTGATCGGACAAGCAGGTATACTTGATTCGGCTAGAATGACACATTTTGTTTCACAAGCAGTTGGATGCTCAAATGAAGATGTTCAAGCTATGGTACTTGGAGGACACGGAGATACAATGGTCCCATTACCAAGATACACTACAGTTGGGGGAATTCCAATTACACAGTTATTAACTAGTGACGAAATTAATGCTATATCTGAAAGAACGGCTAGTGGAGGTGGAGAAATAGTGAAATTACTCGAAAGAGGAAGTGCTTTCTATGCACCTGGAAGTGCAGCAGCAATAATGGCAGAATCGGTCCTAAATGATAGGAAAAGAATGTTACCATGTAGTGCACTTTTGAGTGGCCAATATGGCTTAGAAGATGTTTACATCGGTGTTCCGGTATTATTGGGGAAAAATGGTGTTGAGAATATTGTAGAATTAGAATTAGAAGAGGACGAATTAAAGAGTCTACAAAGTTCAGCTAATTTCTATAAATCACAATTAAGTAATATTCTCGGCTATTAAACTAAGAAGGCTCCAAAATGAAAGAATATCTATATCTAGAACATGATGGTAAATTACTCTTAGTAGATAATGATGGTAATGGTCCAAAAAAACCCATAATGGGAAGAATACATGATGGGGGATCATTAATTCGACTTCCAACTCTGGAAGAAGTAAAAAATATGAAAATCGAATGGAAAAAAAAGAGAGAAAACCTAATCTATTTCGAAAATAATGAATATAGAGTGATTATCGGTGTACCGAAAATAGATTGGCCGGAAAATTGGGCATGGAAAGATTCAGTCATTAGTGATAATGCAGTTCATCCAGTTGTCAGAGAATCAGTTTATCGAACAATTCATCGGGTTGTTTCAAAGGTTGTAATTGAAAATGAACAAGGTATGATATTAATGGCTAAAGCAAGTAGGGGTTTTTTTTCCGGATGTTGGACTCTACCAGGAGGTTTTGTTGACTATGGTGAACATCCAAGAAATGCCGCCATAAGAGAAGCTAAAGAAGAATTAGGTATAGAAATTGATATCTCGGATCATTTAGGAGAGTCAGGGCAAAAGAGAAATGGAGAAGATGGAGTATTTATCCAAGAAAATATTTTTACTTCAGAAGGAATCAATTGGTTATCATTTACCTACATCATTAAGAAAGATATTATAATCGAAAATATTACACCGAAAAAGGGTGAGATTGAAGAAGCGAAATGGTTTACAAAAGAAAATGCACTTCGTAATTCAGTTAGTCTTTTTGATAAAGAAGCAATTTTATCACTCGAAAAATAATGTATGCCAAACATTTGTTCAGTGGTGGGCCTGCCTGGATTTGAACCAGAGTCTGTTCGTCCCAAACGAACAAGCATAGACCAGACTAACCCACAGGCCCTGTGAGTAATACGCCGAGAGAACTACCTGTCAAGAACTTAACTCAGCCAATTCCATGTATTTTCATTAATCCGAATTAAGAAACCTTGTACCTCAGCTTGACCTATTAGATACTCGCTAGATGATTCAATCAAACCTTCTTCTGAAAGAAGTTTGTCTAAGGAAGACTTTGTCAAATTGCCATCAGTGTCTGTGGCTTTTTTCAAGATCGATAAACCACCTAATATATTCTGATTATTGGCCTTACTTATTTTCGATTTAGATTCTTTTTCTTTAATTTTTAATATTAATTCATCACTTATCTCACTAGGAATATTTGCAAAGGAAATGGCTCTTGCTAATTTATCAGCATCTTCAAATCTTTCAACAACTTTGAGATTACTAGTAGAGCCACATTTAGTGCAATAATTATTTTCTGTTTTTGAAGAACCGAAAGAAAACCCGCAAGTGCATTTGATGAGATTGTATTGTAGGTTCACAAACATCTCAAAAAGTGAGAGTACAAGAGTTTTCTGATATGTACACTCACAACAATTCATCAATGAAGATGCTTGTCGCAATTCATGAGTCAGACTAGGGTAACTGTTTCTTGGCTTGTATTCTCTATTCTAATTCTTATATCTGCAAAATTATTTATTGATTCAAATGGAGAATCAATTTATTCATGGGCTATTCTATTAATGATACCAATTCCATTGTCGATAATAATTTCTTTTCAATCAAATGAAAAAAAATTGCGAAATAATGATGTCAAAGATTTAATTAAAGAAAATGAGGACTTCAATGAGATGGAAAAAAGAGCTGAAGATCCTCTAGAAATAGGATTTGATATTCCAATACTCTAATTATAATAATCTTAATGTTTCTAAATTAGCAGGAGCATAGGTTTGGACTCTAAACTTCTCACGGAGACCTTGACGGAAAGCATTACATGTTTGTGCATCTCCATGATGACAGATAATTTTTCTTGGAGTAGGGTTCAAAGCAGACACATAATCCATTAATTGATTTCTATCAGAATGACCACTGAAACCATCAATTTTTCTCATTGAACATCTTACTTCTACCATCAATGTTTGACCTTTATCAACTAAAGGAACTGATGAGTGACCATCTCTGAGGCGACTACCAAGAGTTCCAGATGCTTGATAACCTACGAAACAGAGTGTATTGTTAGGTTCTGGAGCCCAATGCTTGAAATATTCAACGATTGGTCCTCCGGTCATCATTCCGCTTGTAGCTAAAACGATACAGGGGGTAGGATCTAGGAGAATAGACTCTCTTTGTTGATAAGATTCAACCGTCTTAAACCATTTTGAATGGAATGGATTATGCTCACCGCCCTTTAGGAGTTTCTTTCGTAAATCTCTATTCAAGAAATTAGGATGACTGGCATGAATTGCTGTAGCTTCGGAAATCATACCATCTAACCAAACTGTAACAGGAGAAACTTTACCAGATTTAAATAATTCATCAATAGCAATCATTACTTCTTGAGAACGACCGACAGCAAATACTGGACAAAATATTTTTCCTCCTCTACCTATGACATCAATTATCATTTCCTGAAGCTCATGACTAGCAGCATCCCTAGTAGGTTGTATATCTTGAGGACCACCATAAGTTGATTCAACTACTAAGGTATCTACTTTTGGAAACCTTACAGTCGCAGCATCAAATAGCCATGATTTTTCATACTTAATATCCCCCGAAAATAAGATTTTATGTTCATCATTCCCTTCTCCGATATTCATGTAAACACTGGATGAACCAAGTATATGACCAGCATTTTCCATTGTCATTTTTACATCAGGAGCTATGTCAGTTTTTTCTCCCCAATTTACATCAACAACGTGTTTAATACATTCTTGAATATCTGCTTTAGAATATGGTGGTTCGTTACCTTCTGCTTGGCTGACTTTAACATAATCAATTTGTAATAGTGTCATTAAATCTCTAGTAGGAGGGGTGCAATAAACCGGTCCTCTGTAACCATATCTGAATAATACTGGAAGCATTGCAATGTGATCTACATGAGCATGGGTAATGACTATGGCATCAAGATTGTCCAAGGGCATTAGTTCAGGAGCAGAAAAGAATGGTTGAATCTCATTCTTATTTGAAGTAGGTTTAGCACCACAATCAACTAATACCTTAGATTCATTAGTTGTGATAAGATGCATGGCTCTACCTACTTCTCTGTATGAACCGAGTGCAGTAATCCTAACCCAAGGCTCACCAGGGCGTTTTGTTCTATAAATTCGAGTACCAAACTTTCTAAGTAAAGATTTTCTTTCATCAGACATTTCTTTACGATAACGTCGAATATCATGTTGTGTTCTACTCTCAATAGATGGTGCCCTAACTACTTTGACTAACCAACCTATTTTATCCCTAAGAGATTGAATATTAACTCCCTTAGGACCCACTGCTTCAGAAGGATTATCACATTCTAAGATTACCTCACTCAGAGCAGGGTCGAGCCAAATCTTCCTAATTTCTGCTTCTGGTGGCATAATGTCATTAACTGCATTATGAACTTCTTTTTCGTCACAAAGAATATCAGGATGAGGTCTGATTACAATACGTCTTTTCACTTGTTTAGCGATTTTAACAGTTAAATTATCAGTTGATGTGACAAATCTTTCAGGTTGTTTTGTTATAACAGAAATAGAACCCGCTTCAAGATCAATTTCATAATCAATACCTTTAGGAATAATACCAGCTATTTTCTTTTTTAATTCGGCATAAGACAGTCTCATAATGATACCTCTGGGTTAACCACGTCAGTGTCATTACTCCAAAATCGGAGAAGCGCGCTATGCGACGTGAGTATTAAAGTGAAGAAAGAAGGTTATCTACTTGTTCAATTGAAAGTTGTTGAAATCCATTCTCTGCAGTAATTACAGCAAGATCCATTCCATTACCACTTGCTGCATCTCTTTGAGCAGATGCAAGTAAAGCCTTAGCTGCAACTTTTAATGCTGATTTCTCGTCCATTCCTTCCTTAAATTGATCTTCAAGAACTCCGTACATGTATGGCGAACCAGAACCAGTAGCACAATATACATCAGGTATTGAACCACCTGCTGAGTCAATACTGTAAACACTAGAACCAGAAGAATCAACACCAACGATTAGTAGTTGAACATAATGAGGTCGGCCTACCAAAATATTAGCAGTTAATGTGGCCGCTCCCTTGACTGTCATTGCATTACCTTCCTTTAGTTCATACAATTTTAATTCGGCAGCTAATGTTCTAGAAAGTGATTGTGCGTGGCCAACTAAACCAGCGGTAGTAAGAGCAATGCTATTAGAAATTTGGAATAATTTTTGAACACTTTTATTGGCGATAAAATGACCCATTGTAGCTCTGTGGTCAGCACCAACAACAACTCCACCGTCAAAGGTAATTCCAATAGTGCTTGTACCTGTTTTTACTGCATCAGTTGTCGCGTGCATTTTATTCACCGCCATAAGAGTAAGTCCCCTCAGCGTTATAGACTATAATGAACCCCTTTATGAATGCGACGGAATGGAACCATGAAAAATATTCGAAAGGAAAGAAAATGTAATGTTCGAGAATATTTCTATGGTATAAGTCAAGTATAATCACTACTACGGGTTAATGTGGCAAAACAGGATTGGGATGAACCTAAATGGATAGAAATGCCAAGTTTACCTAATAATAGTATTAATTCAATTGATGTAGAGCAAGATTATCACGATCTTGGCGAGAGATACCCACAAGCACCTGTACCAATGCGATCTAGTGATACATTAATTCATAGAGCAAGTCTTGAAGACATCACAGGAATTCCCATGATAATGAATTGGATTGCAGA
Source organism: Euryarchaeota archaeon UBA89 (assembly GCA_002495525.1). GTDB lineage: Archaea > Thermoplasmatota > Poseidoniia > Poseidoniales > Thalassarchaeaceae > MGIIb-O2. The sequence continues at coordinate 35,620 of DAFS01000058.1, forward strand.
TGGAGACATTGTAATTGTTGAAATGAGTTCAATTATTAACCGAGAAATAGAGTTGCAAACTGCTGTATCAAAACTACAAAAATTCATTGAAGATGAAATTAAGGGAACTGTTTTCGGATTAGGGCATAATCGCCTATTACTTCTACCGCCGGATTATGGTTCTAAAAACATAGAATCTAATCCTAATTGAGGTAAGAACATGGAAAGTAAAGTACAACAGCCCTGTCCTATTTGTTTCTCAGAAGATGGGTTAACGATGATAGCACATACTTCTGAAATACCTTACTTTGGAGAACATACACAATTAACAATTTTGTGCCCATCATGTGGATGGAAACATACTGACTTCATACCGGCTGAAGGAAAAAAGCCAGGTGCATGGAGTTTAGATATTTGTGATTCAGAAATGTTATCTGTTAGAATAGTTAGATCTTCATCATGCACCGTGAAAATTGAGGAATTGGGGTTGGAAGTAGACCCTGGAGGTGCTACTACTGGTTATGTATCAAATGTGGAAGGGGTTTTGAATAGATTTGAAGGAGCAATACAATTAATGTATAGGCAGTCAATATCCTCTGATGAAAAGGATATTATTGAGAAATGTGAATCATTATTAGAAAGAATTAATTTAGTTAAGAGTGGTAATTTAGTGGTAAAAATAGTTCTCCTTGACCCCATGGGACATAGTCAGATTTTACATGAAGATGCATTATCTAGAGACTTGACAAAACAAGAGTTAGATAATTTAGAAGTTGGGCCTAGTATCCCTATTTTCAGTCCAGATGAAGTCTAATTAAATCTTAGAATCATTAGATAAAAATTCTTCAATTCTATCAGACCATTGGTTTCTTCTTTCCGATAAATCAGTCAACCATTCTGAGGCCTTATCAATACAAATCTGTTTAATCTCACCAGCTAATAGCCTTCCTGATTCATAATCTCGCCCAATAGATTCCAGCTCTTTATCGCTTTCTTCGAAAAAGAACTGTAGATATTGATATGCAACATCTTTCGATAAATCACCACCTAATCTTCTATGTTCTTCGACTGTTGCCTGACCACCACTAAATGCTCGTTTAACTTTCTTTGACATATCTTCAATTGAATCATGCATAAATATAGTAGTTTCAGGCTTAGAAGATGACATTTTATCTCCAGTCATACCGACTACAAAACGATGATATGTAGAGCAGGGTGGCATTAATCCTAAACCTCCAATACTTCTCTCAAGAGATAAAAGGGATAATTGAATTTTAGATTTATCGAGGATTGTCGCACCAGGAATCTCGATTGTTCCATGTTTAGGATTTGACAAAATATCTGCAAATCCAAGTTTAACTAATGAAGATTTTAGTTTATCGAATAACTGATTTCTAACATCGCGATTGATGCTCCCATTATTTGAGACCCCCATGGAAATTCTGTTTTCTTCTTGTATTGATAAACCGATTGTTAAACCACCACTCTTGCGATTCTTAACATTAAACCAGTTAGTTTTACTGACTAGTCCTCTAGTAAGGCGAATGTGAGGGTCTTGATCTACTCCTACTGGTACTACGATAGGTCTTAACCCACCATACTCATCTAATTGTGGATGAACAATATCTCCTGCCTGAACCAATGGAGCCTGGACATGAGCTAAATTAGTTTCACCAGAAAAACCATAAATTGCCTCAAACTCTGAAATATTTGTTTTTTGCCCTAAGGTAAACCCCAATCTTTGAACTATTGGCCTCATACTTTGAAAGTAAATATTGGTTTTATCAGGATCGAGTCCCATTGCCGCATAATTGTTTATGTATTCTGAAAGTGCAATTTTTCTTCCTTCTTTCAACGAAACATTTCTTGTTGCAAGTGCTTCTAAATCAGCGACTGTAACGGTTACATCTCCTCCTTGTTCTTGGAACCATTTAACTTGATTAATTACCATACTATGGCCGAGATGCATTTTCCCACTTGGCATTAATCCGGTTAAAACACCAAAGTCATCACTATGATTTATTCTTTCAAGGATTGTATCTAAACCTCTATGTGCGAAAATAATACCTCTTCTATGTAAAAGATTAGGACTAGGGATTTTAGAGATATCAATATCACTGAGACCAAAATTATCTCTAATTCTTTCATAGTCAGTGGACTGTTGAGATGACCAGGGGTCAATCCGAGAGCCATCTGCCATACATGGTCGTGCGCAAACTCCTCAATCAAGGCTACGCATAAAACATTAGAAATAAGCCCATCTTGCATACTAATCAGTAACGGCAGGGGATTAATACAATGAGCATAATTCACTGTTTAGGATCCGGTCTTGTAGGCTCTTTTGTAATTAAAAAATTACTAGAGGAAAAAATTAAAATTAATCTTGTAGATATTGAAGATAAAGGAAAATTTATCGATAATGATTACTTGACAATACATGTTACTGATGCAATTGAATATTGTAAAAATATATCTAATGAGGATGAATTATTTGTTAATATGCTACCAGGAAATCTTGGATACAAAGCTACTGAAATACTAATTAAAAAAGGTAAAAGAGTAATTGATTTAAGTTTCAGTGAAATCACACCAGATTCACTTAATGAAAAGGCTATTGATTCTGGCGCGAAAATTCTTTGGGATGTCGGAATTGCCCCGGGTTTTTCTAACATGCTAATAGCATACGCTTCAAGATTAGGAGGTGGGGTTTCTAATGCCGAAATAAGAGTCGGAGGGAATCCAGTAGAAAAAGATGAAAAATGGAGTTACATGGCTCCATTCTCACCTAAAGATGTGATTGCAGAATATACTCGTCCCGCCAGAATAATAAAATCTGGAAAAATAATGACTTTGCCGGCATTAACAGATATTCACAAAATAAATGTAAAGCAGGCAGGAGTTATGGAATCATTCCTAACAGATGGGCTTAGAAGTTTACTAAGTACAATCCCTGCAGAAGATATGACAGAATACACAGTGAGATGGCCTGGCCATATTCAGAGGTATATTGATGAAAGACATGCCAATATTTTGGATCATGAACAGCTGATTAGGGATTGGAAATATGATAAATCGCGTAGTGAATTTACTTGGATGGAAGTCAAAGTAAATTGCATGAATGGTGAGAATATGGTGTGGACAGTATACGATGAAGGAAAAGACGGAGACTCATCAATGGCCAGAACTACCGGGCTAGTGACTGCGTCATGCATTAAGCAGTGGATTTCTAATCCTGAACTTATTCAAGTAGGTGTACATCCCCCAGAAAGCTTACCGAATGATGTTATAGCAAATGTTTCTCAATTACTCAAAGATGAAGGAATCGAGATAAATGGTCCCGGAATAATATTATAACTGTCTGATTGTTTTATCTCTAGCTACAAGCCATTTAATTGTTAAAGGAGTAGCTATTAGAACAGCAATTGCTATTATTGGAAGCCTCCAATCCATTTCTAGTGCAGCAGGTCTTTCAATTAACCATGTAAATCTCAAGGGAGAATCATAGAAGTCTGATGCCCATTCATGAAGATTTTTTACATGGTGACCAACAACAGTAACACTGTGATGTAAATCATTGAAGGTTTTCAAAGGACTGTACGTAAAAGGAAGATTTTGTTCTAAATGAATAACTACTTCATCACCCGGAGAAATAGAAATAATAATACCTTCTTCGGTTAATCTCCACCCTTCTTTTAGAGATTTAGAATCTACATTGAGTGAAGGGAAATTTTCCCCTTCTGCATATTCAACATTAGAAACTACAGCTTCAGTAATTATGACTAAACTACCAGGTACTTCCCAGCTTGAATCATGATTTTCAGGTAGTTCTAAATTAATTGTAGAATTTGAGGATTCAATTAATATTCTTGAGCTAGAAATATTATGGTAAAACCATTCTCCCCAAGTAGTATACCATACATCTTGATTTTCTAAAAATTCAATTGCTGGTTTATCTTCCCTAACTTTCAAATCAAAGATTCTAGCTTCCCAATAGATGGAGATAAGTGAGTCTTTTTCTGCAGATTCTAATAAATCAATATCTGCCACATTTTTCTCCAGACTCCCGCCATTTCTTTGAATGACAAGGAAATCTTCTGTTTCAGTTTCCAAATTGTCTCCAAGAATTAGGAATCCTGATTCTTTTAATGAAGAAATTGTGTCATTATTAATACTTTCAGGGACACCAAATGAAATAGGTTCTGAACCCCATCTTGAGGAATTAGTATGGCTAGACAAATAGTTCTTACAGGATTCAATTACAGAATTATCTGAGTTGATATCTTTTCCTTCGTAGCCATGACAAGCAAATTCATCTCCATGTTCCAATCTTTCTGGACCGATTAAATTCCAAAGCCAATTATCATCATCCCAATCAGCCATTACAGTCGGTGTCAGAACGGGAGTAAGGAAAATGAGTAGCAGAAACACACCCACTGGACGCACTCTCATAATATTCCGAGTTAGAAATATGAGATTAACCCTTGTAATGCCTGTAGAAAGCAATAAGTCTAATCTACTCCCCCGTATGATGTGAATGCTATCCGATAAAAGCCTAGAATTAATTTCTAATGAAGTCGGTTTAGAAGGGGATAATTCAAAATTTAAAACTCCATGGATGTATAAATTTCTTCTATTTATTTTACCAGTACCATTCCGGGCAATAACTAACATTCATTACCATGGATTAGAGAAAATACCAAAAAATAGTGCTGCGATTTTTGTTGCTAATCATACATCTCATGTTGATCCTTTTTTGAAAATTA
>DAFS01000025.1 GCA_002495525.1 Euryarchaeota archaeon UBA89
TACATATTATAGGTGCAAGTCTCAATAAAGAAAGAACCGCACATACAGCTGTAGGGGAAATTTCTCAAAGAGGTTGGAGAGTTGTACCTGTACATCCCAGAGATGCTGGTGCTACAATATCAGGAATACCAATAAGATCAGAAATAGAAGAGGGTGTCGAAATAGAAATTGTAGTATTATTTCTTGCACCTGAACGCGCTCGAGAAGTCATCAAAAAATTAATGATAAGAAATATCAGTTCCCCTCCGTTAATTTGGTTTCAGCCTGGTGCAGAAGATGAAATTTCGATAGGTTGGCTCGAAGACGCTGGCTGGAAATTTGTATATGATGATTGTATAGTCAGATTTATTGAAAGAAATGATTTAAAAAAACCTAAAATTCCTTCACCATGGTTCCGTCAAATAATTGATGAAGATGAATCTGGATGTTCGATTTGGACAGTACATGAAGTTGGTGAAGATTCAAATTTACCCTCGACCAAAGTAGAATGGGTAGGAGATTTAGTAGAACTTAAACAGTCTAATCACATTATCCCTAAATATATCAGAGCACTTGTTAATGATAATGAGAGTATTGAAGCATGTGCCAGGAGATTAGCATTACAATAAATGTATATGAAAATCTTGAACTAGAACGTTGATTTTAAATTATACACATTACACGGATATACAAATATGCTAAGGTGGGATTATGGTTACTCGCATTGAAGTCTTTTTTGTTATCTTAACTCTTTTTTCTGTTTCACTTTCTGGTTGTATTGGGTCTTCGGAGGAAGATATGATTGAATCTCAAGGTGAAACACTCATTGATGTTCAGAATCCTTGTTTAATTCCAACTGAATCAGAGACGCAATCCGTGATTTCTTTGTTTGTAAATGGAGATGAGCGATTATTCCGTTTATCCGTTCCAAACACAGATGCTGGAACCAAACTCCCAGTAATCATCGCATTCCATGGCGGAGGAGATGCAGATGAAGATTTTCAACAACAAAATGAGTTTGATCAGTTGGGTGAAGAAGAGAAATTCATTATGGCCTATGCAATTGCTGAAAGTGACCGGACCCCCTCAGAAGGTGAATGGTTCCTCAACACTGCTGCAACATCAAGAGATGATAATCACTTTTCAGAAGCTATTGTCGACGAGTTATCGAAAGTGTATTGCGTAGATCAGGATAGGTTGTACGCAATTGGCTATTCATTGGGCTCGATGTATACTTACGAAATTGCATGTCAGCTCAATCATCGTTTTGCTGCAGTCGCCTCTTTTGCAGGAACTATGCCAGTAAGTCCAGAGACCTGCGGGCTATCCGGATCAGTGGCGGTCCTACACATTCATGGCAAGTTAGACTACATCATCGATTACGATGAGGATTGGGATTGGAAAGATGGTGAGCATGAAGGAGTTGGAACTATGAGTAATGTTCCTGGAATAATTGATTATTGGGCCCAAAAGTCAAATTGTCAAGATGAAAACACTCATTCTCACCTATTCGGCGGTGATGATGTCGAACACATCGTTCATACTGATTGTGAGGGTGATGTTAGAATTGAACACTATGGTATGGAAGCTCAAGAACATACATGGCCCAATCAAGTGGATGGGATAGATACTTACGAACTAATTTGGGAATTCCTAAGTGATTTTAAGAATTAATTTCTTCTTAAACAGTACTTTCCAAATTGTAATTAACCATAATAAATTATTTTATTCAATATCACTAAATACTTCATTTAACGATTTGATTGTTCTATCAACATCTTCTTTTGATATAACCATTGGTGGTTTAATTTTAATTACATTTTTTCTAGGGCCATCTATGCTGAGTAGAATATTTTTTGATAGCATTCCTTCAACTAACAATTTGGCTTCTTTAGGAGCGGGCTCAAGAGATGAACGATTCTTAACCAGTTCAATACCTAAAAATAGACCTTTTCCCCTTATATCACCGATTATTTCATATCGATTTTTTAATTTAGTTAATCCATCAATAAATAACTCTCCCATAAGTTTTGAATTTTCAATTAGATTTTTTTCTTCTATTACGTCCATTACCGCCATCCCAATAGCACAAGAAACAGGATTACCTCCAAATGTAGAAAAGAATTCCATTCCTTTAAACGAATCAGCAATCTCTTTCGTTGTAAATACTGCAGCCATTGGGTGCCCATTACCAATTGGTTTACCCATTACAACGATATCTGGGATAACTCCATGTTCCTCAAAAGCCCACATTTTACTTCCAAGTCTACCAAATCCAACCTGTACCTCGTCTGCAATACACAGTCCTCCAACATTTCGAATTAACTCAAATGATTTTGCTAGATAGCCCTGCGGAAAAGGTATTTGTCCTGCGCATGAAAGCATTGATTCTACGATAAAACCTGCTATCGGCTTGGCATCCCTGACAATTCCCTCAAACTCATTTAGGTAGTCTCTTGAATTATCTCGAAATGTGTCTGGAACAGGCGCGACATGAACCCAATCTTCAGCAATCCCCTTACCACCTGGCCCCCTAAATTTATACGGACTTAGATCAATTAACATACCGGTGTGACCATGATATGCTCCTTCCATAACTACAATATCATGATTATTTGTATATGCTCTCGCCAGTCTGATAGCAAGCTCATTAGCCTCACTACCCGAATTAACTAAGAATCCATAATCTAGTCCTTCTGGTAAAGTATATGATAATCTCTGTATATATTGTGTTAAGCCATCATAGATGTATCTAGTATTAGTGTTCAGTACAGCCATTTGTTTCTGGCCAGCACTTACTACATGGGGGTTACAATGCCCAACATGACAAACATTGTTTACTAAATCTAGATATTTTACTCCAGATCTTGAATATAGATATTGCATTTCTCCTCTAGTGATATGAAGTGGTTTACCATGTCCTATTGATAGAGATTCACTAATGTGCTCTCCTCTCATTTTGAGTATTTCTTCGAGAGATAATTCGGGTACACTTTCAGATAATCCCACAATCAATTGATAATACTCAGATAATTTAATCCTTTCATTTGAATGTCTCTAGTAGATAATACGATATAGATAACAGATGTAGTGCATCTATGGCATACACAGAAGTTACTCTTGAGGAGGCTTCAGAGGTCATTAAAAAAGCCGGATTCAAGAATTTACTATCGATTGAGAAACTTGATGGAGGTTGGGCGAATTCGAATTATAAATTAATTCTGAAAGATCAAACCAAACTTGTACTTAAGATTTGGAATGAACAAAGTCAAGATGAAGTAAATTACTTACTAAAGATGACATCTTTTCTTGCAAATTCGGGTATCCCTACTCCTAAACCAATTAAGTTTGATAATGAAGATTTTATCTTAATGAAAGATGAACTTCCTTGGACAATATTACCATTTATTGATGGTAATTGGCTGGGGTGTGATTACGATTCATTATTTTCTCTCGGAGTCATTCAAGCAAAAATGCACTTAATTGAACCCCCAAATAATTTAAAATCAGATTTTTCCATGGGTAGAAAATTATTTGAAAAATTATTAAGATTTGCAGACGAAAATAATGATTGGAATGATTTTCTGTTAGAAATTAAATCATCTAAATCTTTATTTCTTGGTTTAGAAGAATTACCAAGAGGTATTATTCATGGCGATTTATTTCCAGATAATGTCATCGGTTATAATAATCAGGCTATTTCGATACTTGACTTCGAGGAAGTATGCAACGATATTCTAGCATTCGATTTAGTAATGACGTTTGTTGGTTTCGGATGGGAAAATGGTAAGCCTGTAACTGATAGATGGAATGCTATTTTAAATGGATATCAATCTATTAGAAAATTATCTAAAGAAGAGATTTCTGCTCTTCCCGATTTACATAAACTTGCTACTTTATGCATAGCTGCTTGGAGATATTGGCAATTCAAAATTAATATGCCCAATACTGAACATGAAGATAGGTATCTAGAAATGACTTCTAGACTGAACAAAGTATTGCCATTTTAGAAAGATATTTTTTAGTTTGATTCTAGTTCTTCCTTTCTAATCTTTGCTAATTCTCTCATATCTTCATGATGATTCCCTTCTTCAATTGCATCCTGATCATCTTCATCAACTATTTCAACACCTAGTAAGGTTTCGATAATATCTTCCATTGTGACTAAACCAACTGTGCCTCCGAATTCATCTTTAACAATAAGAATTTGTTCTTTATTGTCCAATAAGATATCTAGTGCTTTATCTATAGAATCAATATCTCTACAAGAATGCAAATCTCTAGAAATATCTTTCATTAATTTATCATCATTATCTGCTGCTGCTTCTCTAAGTATCTCACTACGTAGAACCATTCCATAGATTTCATCAATATTTTGATTCATAGTAACTGGCATACGACCATGTACCATAATTGGGATTCTTTCTCTAATCATTGAAACTGTTTCATCACTACTTGCGGTTTCCATTACTATCCGAGGAGTCATTATGGATGCAACAGTCTTCTCTCTTAATCCTAGTAAATTTTGTATAACTTTTTCTTCATCTCTTTCGATTACTTGATTCTCTTCCGCGATATCTGCTAGATGGGATAACTCATCTCTGGTGACGGCTTCATTGTGAACTGAAGGGAAAATTGAACGCAATTTTTCTATTGGGTATACTATCGGAGACAAAATTATCATTAAAATTTTCAAAATTCTAGCTGAACTAACTGTTAACTTTCTCCAGTATAAAGCACCTATTGTTTTAGGTAAAATCTCACTCAATAATAAAATTGCTAATGTCAGTAATGATGCTGAAACTGCTATTACATATTCGCCTTGGTAAGCATTCTCTACTTCATGTCCAACTCCTAATGCGCCCACTGTATGTGCAATAGTATTGAGAGTTAAAATAGCAGTTAGGGGGCCCTCAGGGTCATCTTTGAAATCACTCCAAGTTTTACTTATTTTTGGATGAGTATCTTTCAGTGCCACGATGTGGCCATGTGTTGTAGAAAGTAAAACAGCCTCCAATATGCTACATAGGAAAGATGCGCCTAATGCTAGTGATGCGTAAAAAATAATTAATGTAGTAGGTTCCACTTTTATTGCCTCTTAGAGAACTTTTAGGTTGGTTTTACTCTCGTAACTGCATTACATGCGGCTAAGTTCGGGACGTAACAAGAGCGATTAAGACATAAACATGGTGCCTCACGCATTTGCTACCGTTGTATATTGGAGGTGTAAAAAATGGAGCATGTAGCGATATTTATGGCTTGGCCTTATGCAAATGGTCCCTTACATTTAGGCCATGTCGCAGGTAACTGTTTACCAGCAGATATTCAATATAGATATGAGAGATCTAGGGGGCGTTCAGTGATAATGTGTAGTGGTTCGGATGAGCATGGAACGCCAATCACAGTTACAGCAGACTTGGAAAACGTTGAACCACAGCAAATTGTAGATAGATATCATCAAATCAATACTCAGGCATTAATTGACTTAGGATGCTCATGGGGTGATAACATCGACCCCAGAGGATTAGAATATGGAGGGACATTATACAATCGTACGACAGATCCAAGACACAAGGAATTAGTGCAAGAATACTTTTCTCAATTGAGAGATTCAGGTTTTCTCAAGGTACAAACTATGCAACAGTATTGTTCAATTAGCACTGATGGAATAACAAAATTTCTTCCTGACAGGTATGTTGAGGGAAAATGTCCTGTATGTGGTTCCGATGATGCTAGAGGAGATCAGTGTGATGACTGCGGTTCAACATACGAGTCTATCGAGTTAATTAATCCACGTTCAAAAATGGATCCGAGTGCAAAAATTGAGGTAAGAGACACTGATCACTTCTTCTTCCAACTTAATCAATTTCAAGATGAACTTGAAAGTCACTCACTTACGAAGCAAAAAATTTGGAAGCCTAATGTTAGAGCTATGACGAAAAATTGGCTTAATATGGAATTAAGGCCAAGGGCAGTAACAAGAGATATGGAATGGGGAATTAGAGTCCCTATTCCAGATGACGATTGGGATACCAAAAGAATTTATGTATGGTTTGAAGCAGTTCAGGGATACTTGACATGTTCAAGAATTTGGGCCGAAAAATTCTCTGATAATGATGATGACTGGAAAAAATGGTGGGTTAAATCGGATGAAGGTATCGAACCAAAACATATCTATTTTATGGGTAAAGATAACATCCCTTTCCACACTGTAATTTGGCCTTCGATTATAATGGGGCTTAATTCTGCTAATTCTGGAAATCCTCCTAGTAGCATAATTGAGCCAGGAGATTTAGTGCTTGAATCGAATGTCCCTGCAATGGAATTTTTAATGCTCCAAGGAGGTCAATTTAGTAAAAGTAGAAAGCATGCTGTCTGGCTCCCCTCTTTCTTGCATAATCATAGTCCGGATACACTGAGGTACTTCTTAACAATCAATATGCCGGAGGGTCATGACACCGATTTTCGTTGGGAAGAATACGTAGATAAAGTAAATAATGAATTAATTGGAACTTATGGAAATTTTATTCACAGAGTAATGACATTATCTCATAGAATAGAATCTACAACTAACGAAAATCCATTGTCTAAATATTATAATTTGAAAAATCATGAAGATTCAGCTATTCAAATCCAAGAATTATTGCGTAGTGCCATTAATTCTATGGAGAAACAGCGATTTAAAGAGGCTTTGAGGTCATTAATGAATATTTCACAGATTGGTAATGGACTTATTCAACATTCAGAACCTTGGAAATATATGAAATTAGATGATTCTCCTGAAAAATCCAAGTCTTTGTCAACATTAGCATTTTGTTGGCAAATATGTAGAGGTCTTGCTATTTCGCTACGTCCATTTTTACCATTTCAATCTGATGAATTATGGTCAATGCTTGGTGAAGAAAATATTATCGATAATATATTGTTCGAAGATTCCTTTTTGTTTGATAATGAATTTTCATGGAATGAGGATAATCCCAGACCATTGTTTAATAGATTAGAAATAGACGAAATATTAGAAAGAGAAAAACTAATTGCGGGTAGTAGTGCAGATGATAAAGAAGTAAAGCCAGAGGATGTGAATTATATCGATTTTGAAGATTTTATGAAAGTGGAAATGAAAACAGGAAAAGTAGTTGCAATAGAAGATCACCCCAATGCTGACAAATTATATGTCGTCACCATAGAAGATGGCCCAGAATCTACCAGGACTGTCTGTGCAGGACTGAAAGGAATTTATGAAAAAGATCAACTTCTAGGTAAGCAAGTTGTATTTGTTGCTAATCTTAAACCTAGAAAACTTAGAGGGATAATGTCTGAAGGCATGATTTTAGCTGCAGATGATGGAGATGGAAAAGTTTCAGTTCTAACATTAGATTCAGATATGCCTACTGGTTCACAAGTTAGATGATTCTGGTTTATCAAAAAATTCCCATTGAATTTCAGCTAATTCTGAATTATTTTTTGCTCCTGCATATGCTTCAAGAGGCTCTGCATTTAACTGGAAGAATGAATCACCAAATCGGAATGGTTTCATTATTTCTTTAGCCTGACTCCATCTATCAATTAGTACTAAACTTAGTGCTAAAGCCTCAGATGTAGATAATCTACCTGGTTTACCCCAAGATACAGGATTTGCAGCTAGTACACAAGGCAGTGTCCGACCCTCTAATTTTGTATTATTCTCAATATAATTAATCGAAGAATCAATTTGTTTCCATGAACAATCCAATGCTACTATCGCCGCTCCTCTATCGATACTTTTTTTTTCATCAGGACCTAATAACAAACCTGCTTTCGGGTCTAACAGAATCCCTCTTTTAGGAGATTTTTTAATATTAGTATGTAATATCGCATGTCCAAATTTTTGTAATCTTCTCGCAGTACATTTTTTCGGATCATCTTGTTCTAAATGAATGATATGTAAAGGAACGTCCCCCACTATTCTTCCCTCCGAGATAATAGATCTTCAAGTGCATCCCCAATAGTCATATTTCTTTTAATGGTATTAACCGAAGTTGTATGTTCTGAACTCCGCTCAATATTAAGTTCTATTGATAATATTTTTTCTATTTTTAGAATTAATTTGTCTGTTGGCCGACCACCATTTTCAATTTTCTGAACTATGTTCAATCTTTCGTTCATTTTAGATGCAAATGTCCTCTGATCCCAATTTTTTTTCTTTCGACCTTGTATGATCCTCTTATGAAAATCTGGTGCTAATTCTTTTTCCTTTTTGGCCATAATATCCTTTCCAGCCACTCCCCTGCTAGTTACAGCATGCTTCTTCTTAGATACCATTTTAGTAAATTTAGTTGGTAGCTCTACAACTTGAAGATTCATAGATTCAATGCATCTTGCACATGCTTCCACTTGTATACCTGCAGTACGTGCCTTTCTGGTGGAAACTTTCTCTTTTCCACACAACTCGCACGATGCCATGAAACTGCGAGCACAGTGTGATACAAGACTGCTTCGGGTAATAAGCGTCAAATGTAGAATGCATTAGGTGTACTCATGACGAGTCGCGCCGGTTCACCATCCAAGGACAAATCTACAACTGAAATTAGCAGTGATTCATTATCTAAAAAGACTCTCAGTGAACTGAAAGAGCAGTATGCTTTACTATCTGAAGATGCTAAACAATTAATGACTGAAAAAATGTTTCTTGAAAATGAATTAAGTCAATTGAAAAAAAGAGTTAATAGGTTAGATGAAGAGATTAGAAGCCTGCGTACACCACCGTATATCATTGGCAATATCCAGGATGTAATAGGTGAAAAGGTAGTAGTTAGGAGTTCTAATGGAACAATATTCCTTGTATCAAAGAATCCCAGGATAGATAATTCAAAAATTCTCCCTGGTGTTAGAGTTTCTATGAATCAAGATACTTTGGCTGTAATTGACATACTTGAAGATGCATTTGATCCTTTGGTCTCTGGTGCAGAAATAATCGAGAAACCGAATATCAAATATTCAGATTTAGGGGGATTGGACGAACAAATTCGTGAAATACGAGATGCTATTGAACTATCACTCGAAAAACCTGAAT